>QKEH01000011.1 GCA_003252385.1 Bacteroidota bacterium
GTACATCGAGGCCACAACCTCGCTCGATGACCTGTTCAAATTCAATTGTTTGCCTTGCCATATACCTTTTTATTCAAAGGTACAACGTTCGCAACCCAATTTTCATTCGTGTTTGTGCTTGTGCACTATAATGGGTGTTTCATAGCAACAAGTTTATTAAAAATTCAAATGATACTTGTTGTCTAGTTTCAGGGGCTAATTATAAGGTGGCAAACCTAGAACCGCAAAAAAGGGGAAAACCAGCGAGCCTAAGTTGAGAAACTGCCCGGAGCCGGGTTCAAAGGTTCAAGGTTTTCAACAAACCTTTTCACTCTCTAAAAGCCTACAAACTATGTTGGGAGGAGGGGAAACCCCCACACCCCCATAGTAAGTTTGAACCTCGAACCAGAGTTCATCAGGATTTGTCGGTCGGTTTGGTATGTGGTTTAAGGTTGTTTTTGGAAAAGTTGGAACCACCTCAAACCAACTCCCTCCTTAAACTTCACGCTCTTCCTCAGCCAAGTTTATTTTAAGCACTCTATAAACTTGTTTGTTTCTTCTTGTGCCTGGTACTTTTACAACTTTCTTTTCAAATCCTAATCGTGATAAGGCTTTACCTAGGTTGACAGTATAAATTTTTTGTCCAGATACATTCTCTAGTAGGGTTTTTATCTCCGTTGCGGTAAGTTCTTCAGCTAAGTTATTGGATTCATCCGGTATCCTTAATTCCTGTAAAATAAGCTCTTCCTCAATTGATACTATCTCATAATCCATTGTATGAGCATCCAAAATCTCTATTTCTTCTTTACTAAGCTCCCAACTCTCTCCACCACGATATGCCCAATAAGCCTCCATTATTAAGTCGGTTTTATTAATCGAATTATATAAATCAAAATTCATGGATGTTATTTCAACAGGTATAATACGTCTGTTGTGCTCAGCATCAGTCAGAATGGCTTTGTCATTAGATGTTCCGGCGACACTAGCAAGCCTATCAAATGTACTGTTTCTTCGCATGTACGGCGGCCTGAAGGTGTATTCCGCTGCACTAATAAAATTACGAAAACTCTTAGCTTCTCTCCGTGAAATCCCATCAAGTTCATCGTTTAGAATAACCCATTTTTGACACATTAATGCTTCGGAGTCTTTACCCTGGTCAAGCTTGGATTGTGCAAAATACTTTTTAAGTTCTTTGGGTAATAGTCTCCTAAAAAACTCAGTTTTCCCAGTGTTTTTTGCACCGATAAGGCATAAAAGCAATACATTGAAGTTCCCTTTTTCAATACTCGCAACCATACCAATAAGCCATCTTCGTAAAAATAAAAATGTATAATCAAAACCCTGCTTTGTATTAAGTGATTTTGCAAGTTTTTCAATATTACCCTGAGGTATTCTTTGCAGGTTTTTCTCGATAAAATCTTTTAGCGGATTGATTTTTTCAATTTCATCGCTGTTAATTATTGTATCAAACACTGGTCTAGTTATTTTGATACCACCTACAGTAACTTTATAAAACAGGCTGTTCATTGCCTGTTCCGAAATCTCCTGACCATCAATTTCAGCATACATAGTAATCTCATTGAACTTGATGTTTCGAGCATTAAAATAATCTACCAGTTGTTCCATTGGATGCTTTTCTGCTTCTTCTACAGTAATCTTATCTTTAGAATTATTAGACAAAGGCTTTAATGGTTTCTTCATTCCATTTTCAAGGCTTTTTTTAATTGCAATAAAAGCATCGTTTAAATTGGCTACGCCCTCTTTTTGCTTTATTTCATCCTGAAGAAGTTTTTCCGCCTCTTCAAAGCTGAATATACCGTAAGGGATATAACCACCAACTGTTCTCGATATATTACAAAGCACATTATGTTTATCTCCATGTTTGGCATCCTGAATCTTGTTTTTTACCATTTCTGATATTCGTTTTCTCTCTTTCTGAATCAATGCTGAATCGGTAATAAGCTGCACTTCACATGAATTATAAGAGGCAAGTTTTGGAAGAAGGTCAGAAATATCAAAATAATCAATATTACAATCATAATCAGAAACTAATCCTGGATTTATATAGGGCTCAGGATCATGCGGTATAAAACAGGTGCGGGAAACATCTTTACAACGTTTATCAAACTTACTTAGATCAAGTTTGCATAACTCGCCAAGATAAACACACAACGATTTATAGTAGAGTTCTTGTGTATGTTTTGTGTGGTCAATAAGGTAGATTGCTTTATATCCATTGCCATTAGGAGAAATAAATCCCAGAAGCAAGCTCTTATTACTCCTAGGATCACTTAGTATCTTCTCCCTAACATTTTCTATATTCGAAACTTTATCAATATCAATACCAATCATGTTTGAATGCACAATCAGAGAATCATTTTGTCTTTGATTAAAAGTTCCTGAGAACGTAATATTGTGGAACTTCTCTCTTTTAAAGCTTCGGTTGTCATCATCATCTAAAATTGTTTTTAGTTCTGTCGTAATTAATTCAAACTCTTTGCTTTTAATCATCTCAAATATTGATATCAATCCGGTGTCATATGCTTTTTTTTTGTACCTGATTGGTGGTTTAAATACTGAGACCTTTGTATTTAATATTTTATCTTTCATGCATGTAATACTATTTAGGATTAATATTTTAAACTGGTAAGGGTTTTAGCCCTTACCAGATAGGGGGAAACTCAGGATTATCATCCACAACTCCAACACCTAATCTTATTCTTGGTCTTCCTTGTTTATAGACTTCAAGTGCTTCATCTTTACTTGAGCAAGTGATAAACTTCGCATTCGGGAAATCTTGGGTATATTCAATGACCTTTCTTGCATCAACAAATACACCTCTTTTTCTACCGTTAATTACTGCTATATGTGTATATTCCATGCTATTCAAATACAGAGTTACACCATTTTGCATCAACATATTTTTCTATCAAATCTCCCTCAAAATACTCATCACCAGAAATTCTTTTTTCATCCAACAATATTTCTGCATATGAGCTAATTTCTTTCGATTCTTTGTTTATTGAATCAAACACAATCCCAAATAAGGACTGCATGAAATTTTCAAAATGTTCAGTTTTGTAAAAGAAATGGACTTTATCTTCGAAGTAAGTTGTCAGCCTCGCCTCAATATCCGATAAATCCATTTTTTTTGAATAAAGTATTTCTGCAATGATTTCAGTTGCAAATAACATTGCATTAATTAAAGTCTCATCATGAATGTCGTATTCATCGCAAATAAACCGGTCATTAACAATTTTACCTTTATCAAGGCTAATTTCAGTAAAACGTTCGCCCATGAAGCCATATATAGTCATCTTAGCACATAATATGTGAGCAAGTATTTGATTGTTGTCCTTCAGTGGTTTAAACTGTTTATCTGAGGCAACTAATTTCAGTATGTATGATATTGTTTTCTTCATTGTATTTCAATTTTTCAATTTGTATTAATTCATAATCCTTTTTATCCAATAAAGCCAGTGCATTTGCAAGGTTCTCTTCATGCTCTCGATAAAGCATTGCATAATACTCATCTTCGGAGATTTGTTTCTTTATGGCTTTGTTCATTGTATCAATTCAAACTAAGAATAAAATAGGGAGCCAAGCTCCCTATCAAACCCTATAATTCAAATATGGAATCATCTTCAAAAACACTAGGCTCTTTAGCTATTGTGCCGAATGGAGGTAAAACCTTAAATACTATCTTTCCTTTTACTATGTTGTACGTGGTATCTTCAGGAATTTTATCCTCTACCCAATCAAGAAACTCAGGCATTTTTATTTTCTTTACGTTTTTCTCATTCATGAATTCATCAAAATATGTACTGAGCATCTTCTTTTTTGAATGTGCGGAATGCATTACTGTTGCTCGTATTTGACTTTTCATACCTTCTATCCGAAGCTTTTCCATAAAATCTGGTTTTTTCATATTTCTTAATTTTTATTTGTTATTACTGAAGTTATATTCACTAAGCATAATCTTATTGTCCTCTAACTCATAAGTGTATACACTATCCCCTTTGTTATAAAGCCACTCAATAAACTCATGCATATTTCTTGGATGCTCCTCATCCAGATATTTTTGCATGTGTTCTTCAATGTGTTGAGGATTATAAGCAATGGTGTAAGCTACTGCTGCGAAAAAAGCATAGAACTTTGCCTTTTCGATATGGCCTTGTAGTTTTTCTTGATCAATTTTCATTATGATTCATTTTGATTGTTTCGTTCTACTTTATGTTCTTCCATATATCGTTCGAAGTCTTCACCCGAAATAAATATATGCTTGCCTGTTTGATGATATGTTATCTTACGTTGTGCCCGTAAGTAATCGAGTTTGCGTCTAGAAATATTTAACTGAGTGACAACATCCTCAATCGGTATCCACTTTTCTCTGAGTTTTTTTGATAAAACCTTATAATATATTGTGTTCTCTATCTTTTCAAGCCTTTTATTAAAATCATTAATGCTTGATTCAATAACCTTAAGCCTATCGGGAAGGTCAGAAATTGTAGATATGAATTTTTCAAGTTCCATACTTCAAAGGAACCACGAAAAATAATCCTGAAAAGATTACAGAGTTATACCAATAATTGGTCAGGTCTGTAATCACACTAAATCAATGCTTTAAATGTATTCGGGGGGCTTGAGAAAGTGAATGAAGTAAAATGACTAACGTCTAATATAAAGACTATTAATTCTTTTATGTAGACGATCTTTTATTTTCAACTCTTCTTCCTCAGAGGGGACAAATTTTTCAATAGAAGGCCTTTTTGCTTGTCTATCAGGATAGAGGTAGAAACTAACAAAATTCTCAATCTCTTTTTCAATCAAAATAAGTCTGTCTTCTTGCATTTCCGATTGGATAATTTCAATCTTTGTTGGAAGAAAACCGCAAAAGGATAAAAAGTAACCAATAAAAACAGCTTGTTCTTTAGAAAGATTCTTTTTGTCTTTAATGTTCAATGGAATATTAGTCTCTGCTTCAAGATAGACTTTTAACTGTACAATTATTTGTCGAAGGAATCTTGATTTGACACGTAAATTATTAGTCCTGAATTTTTTCAAATCTTCAAACTTTTTTTTCTGATTCTCATCAGGTTTAAGACCTTGCAACAGAAAATCTCTAATTTCATGAATAAGGTCAGCATTTTTAATGGCTGTAATTTTTGTAGCTGATTTTTTTACCCCATTAACTCCAATTTTAAAAATAAAATCACTTTCAGCAAGAATCTTCCAAAGTTCAAATTTGGCTTTTAAATATTCATACTCTCGTTTTTCCTTAAAATCATCAATTATCAAATCTGCGTTTTCATTTTTATTCTTTATTGAGGTTTTTAATTTCTGAAACATTTGTATATCCTCATCGCAGTCAGTATATCGATATCTATAATCAATGAAAAACTCTATTTCCTCAATATCATCTTTAGTCAGTATTATCCCTTTTTCAGCCTTCTTGTTACGTATCTTTGTTATTGATTTAGCAGCAATCTTACAAATATCTTTTTCATTAAAGTACCTGTATCCAGCAGGGATGTCAAAATAATGAGGAACTTGCTTTTTTTGAACATACTTGCCTTGCTTACTTAAGTATATAAAAGGGAGATAACTGACAAGATGTAAAATCTCGCTTCTGTTTTCCGGATTAAACCATTCTTTTTCAAGTTCCATGTATTGGAACGCTTCTTCTAATTTGTTTTCGGGAATGCTGAAATGGTAGTGATTATTCCCTTTCTCAGCACTGATTTCTGGGAAATATTTAGATAATTTTTTAAGATCAACTGTTAAATTAAATGTTTTCATTATTCAAATATATCACTAATAGCATCATCTACACTCGCCTGGTCTAAAGAGTTGATATAGTTTTCTGTAATAGCTAGGCTACTATGAGCTAAGGCTTTACTTATTTCATATAAATTTACACCTTTTTGTCTTAGAATATCAGCAAAGGAATGCCTGGCAATATGCGTTGATAATCGCTTTGTTATTCCAGCTTCCTTGGCAAGTTCCTTTAATAATTTATTTACGTAAGTATTCTTTTTAGCAATATATTCAACCATTTCAAATTCATCATAATGAATTGCTTCCGCAGGGAGTATGGGGAAAATGAACTTTGAAGTATCATCGTTGATGTAATATGCCAGGATTTCCTTTGATTTGGATAGTAGTTTAAAACTACGATAACTCGAAGTTTTACCCATTTTATACTCCAGGCGTTCATTATTTTTAATATTTTCCCATCTCATCTGGCACACATCAGCAAACCTAACTCCTCCATTGTACATGGCAAAAAGGAATAAGTTTCTTGCATGAAAAAGGGGACTATCCACTTTCAGTTCAACTTCCTCGATGCGCTTAACTTCTTCAAGTGTAAGTTTTTCCCTATGGGGCTTTTCCTTTTTAAGCTTAAACTGAATAAAAGGATTATCTGCTTGGTTAAAAAGTTTTTCTTTAATAGCCCGATAGAGCACTGCTCGTAGGATTGCCAATTCCTTTGAAACAGTATTTACCGATAAATCTCTTGATTCTAAATGATTTCTGTAGCGAACCAGAAATCCAACTGTTATATCCTCGAAACGGAGTTCTACTCCATCCATAAATTTATTCAGGTTGTCGAATGTAGTTATATATCGCCGGTAGGTATTTGCTTTTTTTGCCTCTTTGAAAAGATGCTTTACAAAGGCAAAATATTCCGTAAATGTTTGGCTTGTTGTTGTGATTCCTTTCAAATGTTTATGTACATTTTCAACATTAACAGCAACACCTTTATTTCTTAATTCTAATTGAACTGATTCAGCTTCCTGATGAATTTGCTTAAGTGATTCATTCAACTTCGCATGCATTGAACAGGAGGTTTTAATCCATTTCCCCCATTTAGCTTGGGAATTGAAGAAGACCTTTTGAATGTGAATAGAACTTGATATTCTTCGCTTCTCAGCTCTACCATTAGCAATTCTCAGAATGATAGTATGCCTCCCGTCTTTTCTTGGCTTTGATGCCAGCTCAAAATTTATTGATATCGAATTCATGCTGACAAAAGTATTTGATAAGACAAGATTGGAACCTGATTGGAACATACCTGTTGGTCTACTGCAGAATTTTGCAGGATGAGTAAGAAAAACTTGAGAAGTTTTTTATTACTTTGAATTGTAAGTATGGAGAATTTGGTGCATGAGACAAAATATAATAAACAATCTTGCAATGATCTGCATTTCAGAACATTACTCCGTATCCCTACGGACTGCACAAGCCACCTTGAATTTTCAGGGTGGTTTTTTTATTTGAGAATGAATCTGGAGAATAATGAATACCTGACCATTATTAAATACTGTGATAGGTATTCATAAAATTAAAGATCATCTTCAATTACTTCCGTAAAGTGGTAGTTAACCGATTCGTATAGGCAGGTCATCGAATTGGAGGCGTTGGTGGAATCCGGGCAGTTTATCTTTACCGCAAAAAGCAAAATATGGAAACACGAACAAAAATCTGCCCCGTATGGGTTGGCTACTTGTTGGCCAGTCCGTTGCGCCGGTTACAACAAAACCCGGAAAAGATTCTGGCCCCCTATATTCAACCCGGGTTTCAGGTTTTGGAAATTGGCCCGGCCATGGGGTTTTTTTCCCTGCCAATGGCCCGAATGCTTAACGGCGGAGGGAAGCTCTATTGTGCGGATATTCAGAAAAGTATGTTGGAAAAATTACAGGTGCGGGCCAAAAGGCAGGCTCTTGATGCCCGGATCGAATTGATTCATACCGATTCCAACTCGCTACAAATCCGACATCTGGAAGATCGTATCGACTTTTGTCTACTGGCTTTTGTGGTACATGAAGTGCCCCGACCGATGCAACTTTTTATGGAGCTAGCCGCAGCGCTAAAGCCGGGAGCTAAAATACTTTTTATTGAACCCAAAGGGCATGTTACCCGAATCCAATGGGAACGTTCACTGGAGTTGGCGCAACAAAGTGGTTTCTGCGTGGTGCATTCCGGAAGCAAAAAAGGATCGTGGGTGGGAACCCTGGTAAAGGCAGGCGCAGTAGATCTACCACGGAACAAAGCCTAACCCGGTGCCATACTGATTTCAGTTGGGTATTTCGTTTGATTTCATTTCTATTTCAGAAAGTTTTACAGTATCTGATCAACTGCTATATACCTGCAGCGACCGATCCTGGGTTCAGTACGTTGAATGCTTTTCTATTGGAATGTTGGATTGGGCATGATGGGCTTCAAGCAAGCTGCGATCCATTCTGTTATCTGGATCACCCATGAACAGGTACACTCCGGAAACCCGCCGAATCCGGAACGAATATCACCCGTTATTTAAAACCGTTATACATTGAAATCATATAGCCGGTAATAGTGTATAATGTGTAAGATAAAGTTGCGTAAATGTTAGAATATGTCGAAATTTGCAGCATATAACTTTTAAAAGCTAAGGCCATGTCGATAAAAAGTGTAGAAGATTTACTTATCCGGGGAGGTAAAGATCAGGCATTCCGTGCCAAGTACAACTCAGCCCCCAGCAAGGAAGAATTTGTGAAACGTGCTGCAGATGATGGATACGAATTTACCGTAGATGAACTGATTAAGGTCATCAACGAAGCAGGGGATACTTTTGAGTCATATGGCAATCCACCCAAACGCAGTATTTGGTGGTAGCGGGGGTTTGCGGATAAACACACTTTTTGGCGCAAACTCCAACCTTTACCAGCAGAGAAACTGTCAGGGGGTTGGTAGTTAATTTCCTGTTCAGGAGATCGTGGGCAAGAGCCTGGGGATGTTTTCTGATCCATAGCTAATGTGTTAGCCAAGGATAAGTATCGACCATGTATTAGAAGCAAAATCCTATCGGAATATTCGAAATTTTGAGTTAACTTAAGGAATGTTAGCCGGATGCAGGGTAGGGTAGCTGCTCTAGAATCCCTCTTGAGTCTGCATGCTCTGAGTCACCTGTAGGGGGTTTGCAATTTGTTCCCTCTTCAGGTGGTTCAGGGAGCGTCAGGACGTGGATCAATGAATGGGGTTGTGGACGGCACCATTAGGAGCAGAGTAAGTCAGGTAATGGCATCAAATTGCTGATTTCGATTCCAATGGGCTTCCAAACTGTACAGCACATTCATGGAAATACCATTGCACCGGGGGGTTAAACAAAACATCGTTAAACAGCTGGTATGGTCGAGTTAATCAAAGTTTTGTATGTCGATGATGATCCGGTGAATCTGGATGTATTCCGTTTGCAACTTAGGGGGAACTACGATATTTATACCGCCGACTCAGGAAAAGAAGGTTTGGATATACTGCATAACCAGCCCAACATCCGCGTAATCATCAGTGACATGCGCATGCCCGAAATGGACGGGTTACAATTTGTTCGGGAAGCCAAACGGCTCATGCCCCATATCTCGTGCTTTATACTCACTGCTTTTGATATTACCGAAGAGATTCAGGAAGCCCTGGATAACAAAACGATATGCTATTGTTTCCGGAAACCGTTTAGCCGTCATGAAATAAATAGTATTCTGGAAGAGGTGAAAAAAGGCAAAATTTGTTAGCTTCGAACCCATTATCAGGGTTCCCGGTAAGGTGAACGGGAGCACAAAGAAGAGTTCAGATCATCAAAACTAACAAATAAAACACCATGAGAATAACTGGTTTGGGCAACGCCCTGGTTGATGTGTTGGTGCAGCTTCAGAATGAAGCCATCGTAGAACGCCTGGGTTACCCGAAGGGCAGTATGCAACTTATTGGATCGGATGAAGTTCCTCATATTACCCAACATATTTCTGATCTGCCTTCGCTGATGGTTTCCGGCGGATCGGCAGCCAATACCATTCATGGCCTGGCCTGCCTGGGTACCTCCACCGGGTTTATCGGGAAGGTAGGAAAGGACGACCTGGGAGCCTTTTATGCCCAGGATTTGCAGGATGCCGGTGTGGCCTGTACCCTGCTTACTTCCAAGACGGTTACCGGACAAGCCTACACCCTCATCACCCCCGATACAGAACGTACCTTTGCCACGTTCCTGGGTGCGGCGGTGGAGATGGTGGCAGCCGAACTCAACGAAAGCAACCTGAAGCCTTTCGACCTGGTGCATATTGAAGGCTACCTGGTGCAAAACACCGAGCTGATTGAGAAAGCACTTAAAATGGCCAAAGCCCTCCAGATGAAGGTTTCGCTGGATTTGGCCAGCTTCAATGTGGTGGAAGCCAACCTGGAATTCCTGCAACGGGTAATCCCTCAATATGTGGATATAGTATTTGCCAATGAGGAGGAAGCCAAAGCCTATACCGGGCAAACACCGGAGGAGGCTCTGCTTGCCCTAAGTGAAAGTGTGGACATTGCCGTAGTAAAAATTGGCAAAGCAGGTTCGTTAATCCGTTCGCAAGGTATTACCACGACAGTGGGCATTATTCCGGTTCAGGCCCTGGACACCACAGGTGCCGGCGATGCTTATGCAGCCGGATTTCTGCATGGTTTAGACCGGGGCGTTAGTTTGAAACAGTGTGGCGAACTGGGCGCCCTGTTGGCCGGAACTGCCATTGAAAATTACGGAGCCCGAATTCCCATAGACCGTTGGCCGGGGGTCCTGGAAAAGGCAAGGGTGATTCTTCAGGATAAACATACCTTGAACCCGTAGCAGGTTAAACCCAACTAATACCTGAAACCACTGCATCAGATCATAGCTTTCTCTCATGGGCATAAACTCTTGCCATGAGGTTGATCTGCTGCCTACCATTCAAGCATTAGGGTTCATCCGGCAATTAGAAATCCACGGAACACGCAATGCACCCATCTGTCTGAGACTTTAATCGGTGGGTTACTCTATGTATAAGTTCTTCTTGTAACCTGGCTTTACCTCGGTTTCAGAGCCACCTTAAAAAAGTCGTTCCCCTTATTATCCACCAGGATGAAGGCAGGGAAGTTGACCACTTCAATTTTCCAGATGGCTTCCATGCCCAGCTCGGGGTACTCGAGCAGTTCCACCTGGGTAATATTATTTTGTGCCAGCAGGGCGGCAGGGCCACCTATGCTGCCCAGGTAAAAGCCACCGTGCTTTTTACAGGCATCGGTAACCATCTGGTCGCGGTTGCCCTTGGCGAGCATAATCAGGCTGCCCCCGTTGGCCTGGAAGAGGTCTACATAGGAGTCCATACGCCCGGCGGTGGTGGGGCCAAACGAACCCGACGGCATGCCTTCGGGGGTTTTAGCCGGGCCGGCGTAGTAAATCGGGTGGTTTTTAATATAGTCGGGCAGACCCTTGCCGGTATCGAGGCGTTCCTTGAGTTTGGCGTGGGCAATATCGCGACCTACCACAATGGTACCGTTGAGCGACAGACGGGTGGCCACGGGGTATTTGTCGAGTTCGGCCAGTACTTCGGCTATGGGGCGGTTCAGGTCAATTTGCACTACTTCGCCTTCGCCGGCTTGCCGCAATTCTTCAGGGATAAAGCGCCCCGGATGTTCTTCGAGGCGTTCCACCCAGATGCCTTCCTTATTGATTTTGGCTTTAATGTTCCGGTCGGCTGAGCAGGAAACCCCCAAACCAACCGGGCACGAAGCACCGTGACGGGGCAGGCGGATGATGCGTACATCGTACGCAAAGTACTTTCCTCCGAATTGGGCACCAATGCCCACTTCGTAGGCCAGGCGGAGCACTTTTTGTTCCAGTTCGGTATCGCGGAAGGCTTGTCCTCCGTCATTACCCTGTGTGGGCAGGCTGTCGAGGTATTTGGCCGATGCCAGTTTTACGGTTTTAAGGTTCATTTCGGCCGAAGTTCCGCCAATGACAAAGGCCAGGTGGTAGGGGGGACATGCCGCTGTGCCCAGGCTCTTCATTTTGGCAACGATAAATTTCTCGAGGCTGTCGGGGTTGAGCAGCGCCTTGGTTTCCTGGTAGAGGTAGGTTTTGTTGGCCGATCCGCCGCCCTTGGCCATAAACAGGAATTTGTACTCACTACCCTCAACGGCGGCCAGATCAATCTGGGCCGGAAGGTTGGTACCCGAGTTTTTTTCGGTGTACATGTCCAGCGGAATGGTTTGAGAGTAGCGTAGGTTTTCGCCGGTGTAGGTTTGGTAAATCCCCTGGGAGAGGGCTTCGGCATCGTTGCCTTCGGTCCAAACCTGCTGACCTTTCTTGCCCATCACAATGGCCGTGCCGGTATCCTGGCAGAAGGGGAGCACGCCTTTGGCTGCCACTTCGGCATTGCGCAGCATGGTAAGGGCCACGTACTGGTCGTTTTCGCTGGCTTCGGGGTCGCGGAGTACTGCCGCAGTTTGTTCGTGATGGGCAGTACGCAGCAGGAAGGAACAATCGCGCATGGCAGTTTTTGCCAGCAGGGTTAAGCCTTTTGGGTCGACTTTTAAAATTTCTTTGCCTTCGAATTCACTCACCGACACGTACTCCCTGGTTAGCTGGTAGTACTCGGTTGTATCTTTGCCCAAAGGAAAGGGCTCCTGGTATTGGAATCTGGGGGTAGCCATGGTGTGATATTTCTTAATAAGTACCGGGTGCAGTGCGGGTTTGCTCGCGGTACGGGTTCATTAAAGTTTAAGTTATTCAAGGTTGAAGGGATGTTCCGGATTGCCTATTCTTCCCAAACCGGGATACTTTCCTTTACAACAAATCGTCGATGCGCTCCGGTGGTTGCGCCCACACTGCTTTATGCCTGGCAACCAGTATGGGGCGCTGCAGCAAACGCGGATTTTCAATCAGAATCTGTATCCATTCCTCGCGGGTAAAGTTCTTTCCTTTGAGTTCTTTTTTATACAATTCTTCCTGGGTACGCAGCAGTTCCCGGGGTTCCTTGTGGGTTTTCAGCAGAATTTCTTCCAACATTTCCCGACTAAGACCTTCCTTAAGGTAATCGATCACTTCAAAATTTCCGGTTTTTGACCGGAGGTAGTCCAAGCCTTGCCGGCTCTTACTGCAACGGGGATTGTGATAGAGTTTTAACATACTTCGGTTAATTGGTGATGGCGCAAAACCGTACAGGTGGTTTTTTAATCTTTTGGTGAGCCTCGTGTGGTAGTAGCCTGTTGAAATTCAATCCGGGGGGCTGATAAAAACCCTCCCGATTTTCAATCTCCCAGTAAGTAGGGATTGAGGGCCGCATGCATTCACTGGCAAGCTTACCGATGTAAAGATTGGTAAAAAACGGTTCACATAAAAGATTTTTCGGCTTACAGGGGTGTTCGGAACAGTAAAAATTCTAGACTGGACGATCCCAATTCGATTCGGTAGGCATAGCGCAAGCCCATTTCAAAACGGGGCAGGAGGCGGAACGCATTGAATTCAAAATTCAGGTCGACTCCTACGGAACTGAAGGATTCCCACTGGTAACCCTGAGCCTGTCCGTAGTCGGCAAACAGGGTGCCGTGAATTTGGGGAATATAGAGCACCGGGCCCAAACGAATATCGGGGTAGCCTAGGGGCAGGGTATAAGCTATGGAGGCATGGTATTTCTGCTTGCTTGCTATTTTGCCATAGCCTTTCACAAAGGCAATTTCCGTTGGAAGCGAATATACGCCGGTTTGAAAATCCAGGCTTCGTGCTTCGTAACCGCCTTGCAGTTGCAGCGAATGGTGTTTCAGTATACCCGGGAAATAAAGTTGCCCTTCGGCTGCCAGCAGGTAGTTTTTGTCCGGAGTTAACCACGATCCCACGCGCAGCGCCTGCCCAAAGCGCGAATACAAATCACGGGGCGCCTGTTGGAGCAGGCGGTGGGCATCCAGTTCCAGGTTCAGTCCGTCAAAGCGGTAGGAATCGCGCATGGAATCAGCGGGGGCATCCATTTTTTGATAGATGGAAAGATAGCTGGCTCCTACTTTCAACCGATTATCGTACACTCCGCTGGAAAAATTGAACGGCAGAGTAACGCCGGCTCCCCAGCTTTGCTCCTGAAAGCCATACAGGGTATCCCGGGTATTGGGGTACAATCCATTGGCATAACTCTGGCCCAGCGCCCCGGTAAGTTGAATTACCGGAAAATACCGGGCATATTCCAGATTCACATATTCGCTGGTGGCTTCGTCCCGGGGAAAGTAATTCAGACCGGCAGTGAGCGATGTGGTATTTAGAAAATCGTTGGAATGCACCTTGTAGCCTATACCATTGGGCACCAGGCTGGGGCTCCAGCTGTGTACATGAATGGCTTTGAGCAGGGGATGGTAGTTGCGTATCTGGTACGTAGCGCTGCGATCGGTTATTTCCGTACTGTCGGCAAATAAATTTCCATAGCGTTGCTGCGCTACCAGAGCATCTACCATGGGGCCATTAGTGGGGTCTGCCACGGTGATTTCTTTCCAGTCTGCCGCATTTATTTTGATACGGGCAATGGAGTATCCCTGGGTGGTATAATCCTGAAAAGCCATCTGCCCCAGGTATACGCTGGCATTATAGATTCCGTATTTACCGGCTGCCACCCGATATTCTTTTTGGGTATCGGGTTGTATGGCGAAAAGGGCATCCACTCCCTCGTAACTGGCATTGTATACCACATAGGAGCCGAAAAATACCGGCGACGAAATGACCCGGGTTCGCCAGGGCAGCAGGGAGCGAAACGAACCGTTGCCCGGTTCCCAAAGGGTGAGGTTCATCTCCTGACCACGGGTTTGGGCAAAAACTACCTGCGATCCGTTTTCGGACCAGGAAGGCATGCGGGCAAACGCATTATCGGGTACGGGAATCTGCTGCAGAAGCGTTCCATTCCGGGCATCGAGCATCACCAGGTTGCACTGCATGGTTTCGGTATATTCCACAGCTACAATGCGGTCGCCCTGTGGCGACAGAGCAGGGGCAAAATACTTTTGTTTGTGGGTTAGTTTACGTTGTTGGTTGGTTTTTGGATCGTAGATCACAATATCGGAGTAGGAGCGTTCGCCCCAGCGAATATCGCTGGTTACCGTCGACCATACTACTTGTTCGCCGTTGGAGTGGATTCGATCTACCGGATCCAGACCGGTAAGTTCCTCTTCACGGCCGTTTTGCAGCCGACAAAGGGTGGCAATATCATCCAGCCCGTACTTCAGGCAAAGTATACTGCCGTCGGCGCATTCAAAGGGATACTGATAGTGGGTATAACCCTTCCGGGGATGGTTGAAGGTCTCAAACTTCGTGATCTCCTGCTGGCGGGCGTTTTTGGCCCATATCGAATTGTAGGTGGAAAGTACCATTTGGTAATTTCGGCTAAAACGAACTCCGGTGTATTTTTTTATGCTTCGCGTAAAGGCGTAGGGCCAAAAAGAAAAACGACTGGAACGGGTCATGATCTGATCCCAGGTTTCCAGCCCATAGGCAGCCTTTAACCCCGAGCAAAGGGTGTAACCCAGGTAGTAGTGGTTGGGAACAAAATCTCTGTAAGAACCCAGGTAAGCCTTGTCGTACGAGTAGCGTATGTTTTCCAGCTCCATAGCCCGCTCCGGGGTACTAAAGGCGGGCAGGCGTCCACGGCCCCCTGCCGAATAAACCGTTTCGGACCAAATGGCATCGCCCTCGAACATCCACATCGGCGTAGACCAAATGGTAAGTACACCCTGACCTTGTTCCCCAAAAATGGTTTTTGCCCAATTGGTGAAATGATCGTTGAGTTTTTCGAACTGCACGTAATGGCGGTATTCGTGTATGGCAAGAGCCTGCATCCATTCCATGCCTCCAATAAGATTGGCATCCTGCATGGGGGTGGTGTAAAATACCGAATGGGTAGGTGCCAGGGAAACACTCCCGTTGGAAATCACCGACTGGTTCATGAGTACCACCGGAAGGCGTTTTGAGGGGTAGCACAGGGTGGAACTTACCGGCTGGTAAACGTGTTCCAGTAAGTTGGCCGTTTCCACGGCTTTATCTTGTATTTGTGATGGAGCAATCAGCTTAAAATGCGGGGTCTTCACTTCCATCCAGTCTACCGATGAGGGAACCTGGTTTTGTGCCAGGCTATTCACTACGAGAGTGCTGCTTGCAATTAGAGCCAGTACCTGTAATTTCATGGCCTATTCAATTCCAAAAGTTAGTCCCAGCCCAATCACCAGCCCTCCCGGAGTCATAAAATCCATTAATAGTTTAGAATCATCAGTGAGTTCGACGTCAGGATCCTTCACCTTATACAGCTTGGAATTAAAGGGTATGGAATAGCCCAATTCCAGATTGATACGGGCGACACGGAACAGGCGGAAATCGTAACCTACGGCCAATGCCAGGTTATTAGCCCGATACAAATCCACGGTAACGTCTTCGGTTTTTTCGCCCGATTGTTCGGTTTGGAGTGGCAGGTCAATATTTTGTGCTCCTGCAGCGGAGGTAAAGCTGGCACCGCAGTACATCTTATAGGGATATTGGCGATGGTACCGGAACCCGATGGCCGACTTCACGCCCCAGTTCCCCAGGCCCAGGCCGCCATTAATGGAGAAACCTTTTTGCAGGGGCAGTTCTGCCACAATGCCGAGTAACCCGCAATTGTTATTAATTCCCGTTCCGAGGCCCAGAAAGAAGCGCCGGTCGACGGGTTCGGGAGTTTCCGATTCGGGGTTATGTACTTCGTATTGTGCTGATACGGTATACGACGATACAAAAAGGGCAATCAGCAGCAGGGGGAGTTTTTTTTTCATGGTGAGTGAGCATAACTGGTTAACAGGTCGAATATAGATATAAAAGACATAGGGTGAAAGGGAGGTTCCTAATTTTAGGCGTTCGGGGCATGCGATTTGAGTTTGCGCTGGCAGTCCTGCAGACTGCTGGGAAGCGGGATGGTTTCGCAGTGGGTTTTACCTAGAGAAGTGGCCTAATGGACGGACCCGGGTACCCCCTTTTCCATGAGGGCAGGTTTGGGGCTAAAACAACAGGTATCTAAACGCCACTAGGTAAACCACTTTTGCAATACCGAACGAACATCCTCCACCTTAACGGGCTTGGTAATGTAGTCGTTCATGCCGGAGTTAAGCGCACTTTCGCGTCCTACCTTGGAGGCGGTAGCCGTCATGGCCACAATGGGCATCTGGTAGCCCATACCACGGATATCGACCGTGGCATCCACACCATCCTTGCCCGGCATTTGCAAATCCATAAAAACCACATCGTAGGCTTTCTTTTTTACCATATCCACCGCTTCGCTGCCATCGTTGGCAATTTCGATCGTATAGCCGAGGTTGGAAAAAATCGTTTCGGCCACTTTTTGATTGATCAGGTTATCTTCTGCCACCAAAACGCTCAGGTTTTTCTGAATGCCGACCGAAACATCCATGTCTTTTAAGGGAATACCGGGAAACCACGGAAGAATGTAATTCCTCAGGATATGGTGTTCAAAGGGATGGATGAGGTAGTAATCGACCCGTGCAATTTTGCTTTGTATGTAGTTGTCCTGATGGTGCCTGGAGCTGGTCATAATAACCCGGCTACGGTCGGTGATACCCGCCTGAAAGAGTTGGCGTGCCAACCATAAACCATCCAGCTTCGGGCCATCGATAAGGAACAGCAGGTGGCAGGCGGATGCTTCCAGTTGCTGTATCAATTGCTGCGACTTTTCCTCTTGCTTGGTTGCAATGGTAAAGGTTTCGCACGGGATACCCAGGTGCTGCAGAAAGCTTCTTACCCGCTGGCTGGAAGCGGTGTCGGGGGTTAATACCAATGCCCGAATATCGGCAAAGGACTTTAACCCGGAATAGTCCAGTTCCTTCTGCAGCGCTTCGTTCGAGAATACCTCAATGGTGAAACTAAAACGCGACCCGGGGCGTTTAGCATCCCGGGACAGCCCGGAAGGACTTTCGCACCAAATTTCGCCGTTCATCAGGTTTACCAGTTGTTTGGAGATGGTGGTACCCAAGCCGGAACCGCCATACTTCCGGGAGGTGCTGTAATCGGCCTGGGTAAACGATTTGAAAATGGTGTCGATCCGATCTTCGGGAATGCCTACGCCGGTATCGGCTACTTCGAACAACAGGCTCACGTTTCCGTTGTACACTTCATCCACTTTTACATTCACCTGTATTTCGCCGTAGTGGGTAAACTTCACGGCATTGCTGATCAGGTTCGAAAGTACCTGCCGAAGGCGGAACGGATCGCCAATGATGTCATCGGGAACGTTTTCGGCAAAACTTACGGTAAGCTGCAAGCCTTTTTCGGCGATGATGGCCCGGAACAGATCCAGCGACAGTTTCACTTCTTCGCTCAGTTTAAACGGGAGTTCTTCGAGCTGCATTTTACCGGCTTCAATCTTGGAGTAATCCAGAATATCGTCAATGATGCTCAACAGTAAATCGGCCGAGCGTTTTACAATATCGATGTACTCCTTCTGTTCGGTGGTTAAATTGTCGAGTTTCAAGGCATCGGTCATTCCAATAATACCGTTCATGGGGGTACGGATTTCATGGCTCATCTTGGCCAGGAACTCCGATTTGGAAGTGTTGGATGCTGCTTCGTACTTACGCGATTTTTCGATGGCTGTTATGTCCACAAACGCACCAAGTATGAATTCTTCATGTCCCCGGGTGTACACCGCTTCCTTGCGATATAAAATGACTTCGTTCCCCTCGCGCTCGTAGAGGATGAACTGATTGCTGTCGAACGCCGCCGATTTAGGTACGTTGCGATGCCCGGCCTTCAGAAATTTTTCGGTAATGGTATTGCCGGTTTCAATTTCATCTTCTTTCACCAGGAACATTTCACGCGCCAGGCGGTTGATGTAATGGATTTTTCCTTCCTTGGTAAAAATAGTAAGGCCTATGGGCAGGTCGAGCAGTAAATTCCTGAGTTGATCGCGTTCGGCTTCAGCTACTTTTTTTTTTTTGAATGCACCCTGTACCTGAAAAATCAATAAATACACGGTAATGGCAAACAGTAAAAAGCTAAACGCGGCAATCAGGATGGTTTGGGTAAAAATCTGTTCGACAAAATAGGTGTTATTGAAGCTGAAGGCCAGCCCAAAGGGGTGGTCGAGTACGGAAAACGGTTTGTAGGCGGTAATCATCCGGGCTTCCAGACTGTCGTTGGAGATACGGTGGAGGATGAGGTTTTCGCGATCGTTTTTCAAATTCGCCAGAATTCCGTCGTAGTTTTCGATCTGTATGGAATCTCCCGGAAAGTTGCCGGTATACTCCCCGGTGGAAGGGTCGATAATCCATTGGTAATTGATGCCTTCCACATAAAATTTGTTGAGCTCATCAAACAGGTAGTCGGTCAGATTCACCGCCACTACAATATTGCCAAATACTTCGTTGTCTTTGAAAACGGGGATGTAGTACAGGTATTCGTTTTTATTCGCTTTTACTTCTTCTTTTGCTACCAGCTTTCGCTGACGCTGTGCCAGGTATTGATCGGATATAAAACTCTTATCCTTAAACAGGTTGAAAACATTCTTGTGATTGTCGTAAATATCGATATTGGTTATCAGGTTTTGATAGGTGGAATAGAACTGCTCCAACTTTCTAAGGGACTGAGAGTTGCCGGATGTTTCGCTGAACAGTTCCGAAATGTCGTCGGAGAAAAGGATGTAGTTTAAATCGCTCTCGAAATGCTGCAGATTGCTTTGAATGGTATGGGCACACTGGCCGGCCTGATTGAAAAGTATATTTTTCTGGTAATTGATCTGCCGGGTGTACAGCTTCCGAAATACGTAAAGATTTCCGGCCAACAGCAGTATTCCGGCTAATAGGGCAATAACAACAGATTTTTTCATAGCAGAGCGACCGCTTGTAAATTTTCCAGCCCTAAATTAGGACAATTGTTAAATTAATTAAAAAAAGTGTGGAAGGGGAATGTTGATAACTAAAATATTTACGATCAGGGCAAAAGATTGGGAGCGAACAGGATCCGGGGCTGAACAGCAGGTAGTTGAAGGCATCGGATTCTTTGGCATCAACCCGCGCCAACGCGGTGATGTGGTGCAGCCATGCAGTGCGTGAGGTAACCCTGAAAAGAGCGTGCTACTGCCGGTATTTCGATTGTTCCTCCAGCATGATACTTACATAGCTGTTGAAGCGCGATTCGCCAATGTTGCCTTCGGCTACAGCCTGTTGAACGGCGCAACCGGGCTCGTGCAGGTGGGTGCAATTTACAAAGCGGCAATTCTTCGATATCCGGAAAATCTCAGGGAAGTACAGTCCTACCTCAGGCTTTTCTATATCGACCAATCCAAAACCTCTGATTCCCGGAGTATCAATAATGTAGGTGTCGGGATCCAACGAAAACATTTCCGAAAAGGTAGTGGTATGTTTTCCGGAACGGTGCGCATCGGATATTTCGGTGGTTTTCAGTTGCAGCTGCGGGTTCATGGTGTTGATGAGCGAACTTTTTCCCACCCCGGAGTTGCCGGCAATCAGGTTTACCCCGCCTTGCATGAGTTGTTTTACCGGCCCGATATTTTCGCTACGGGACACACTCAGCGGGAGCACGGTATAGCCGGCCAGGCGGTAGGTGGTCATAAACTCTTCGAACAGGGGTTTATCTTCATCCTCCAGTACGTCCGTTTTATTAATTAACAGGCAGGTTTCAATGTGGTAGGCTTCGGCCGTTATCAAAAAACGGTCAATAAATTCCCTGGGGGTTTCCGGATGTTTCATACAGAGCATGACAAAAGCCCGGTCGATATTGGAACCCAGCAGGTGCGCTTCGCGATGAAAGGCTGTGGCCTTTCGGATCAGGTAGTTTTTGCGGGGCTCAATATGCTGGATCATGCCGGTGCCATCTTCCAGGTTCGTAAACTCCACCCAGTCGCCTACGGTTACCGGGTTGGTGGTAACCAGCCCCTTGATACGGAATTTGCCTTTAATACGACATGGAACTACTTCCTGTTCCGCTTTTACCGTGTACCAGCTACCGGTCGATTTTATGACTAAGCCTCTGCGCATTCCCACTTGTATAATGTACTGCGAATGTACGGCAATAATCGTACTTTTGTGCAAACTTACGAAAAGCCTCTGTGCTGCCGACACAAAACCTAAACGACCTGTTTTTATGCGCAAATTTCACAAAAAACTGACCTTCCGGCCGACCTTTCCTTTCAATCCGGCGTCGTGGTCGTTCTTTTATGGTTGGATCATATTAGCAGCCGGAATTGTGGGGGTGTTGATGAGCCTGCCGGGTCAAACCACCGGGGTGAGCGTTTTTACCGACCATCTGGTGGAGAACTATCGGATCGACCGGGTGTGGTTAATGGTGGCCTACCTGATTGGAACCGCTGGTAGTGGTTTTCTGGTGCGCTTTGCCGGGCGTGTGTACGACCGCACCGGGGTACGCCCTATTGCCATTGTGGCAGCCCTAACTCTGGCGGCTACCCTGGTACTGCTGTCGCAGCTCGACCGGCTGGCGGGGGGCATGGCCAACCAGTTGGGGCAGAAAGGGTATCCGTTGCTTCTTTTTATTTTCCTGACCCTGCTGTTTTTTCTGTTACGCTACAGCGGCCAGGGGGTAACCACTTTGGTGGCCCGCAATATGGTGATGAAATGGTTCGAATCCCGCCGGGGTATTGCCAATTTCTTCCTCGGATTTGTTACTTCCCTGGGGTTTAATGCCACCCCCAAGTTTTTTAATTACCTGATTGAAAAGGGCAGCTGGCGTTCGGCCTGGGTGTGGATGGCTGTGTTTCTGGTGGTGGCCTACATTCCTTTTCTCCTGGTTTTTTATCGCGATAATCCGCAAAGCCTGGGCCTGCACCCCGACGGGAAGGCCGGGGATACCGTAAAACAGCGGAATAGACGTTTTGTGGCGACCAGGGACTTCACCCTTTCCGAAGCCCGGAAAACCCGGGAGTTCTGGTTGTATACCTCCATTATTGCCTTGCTAGGGCTGTTCTTCACGGGCTTCACCATGAATTTCGAATCGGTATTCGAAAGCAAGGGACTGACCAAGGAACTGGCTATGGATCTGTTCATTTACTCCGGGCTTTTTTCCTTCATCATTCAGCTGGGTGGAAACTGGCTGGTCGACTATGTCAGCCTGCGCTACTACCTTCCCCTGGCTGCCATTAGTACCACACTGGGCATTGTGGTGGTGCCGTTTGTGGGGTATTACAACCTGTTCTACTACATTTTTCTGATTACCCTGGGAACGAATACGGCCTTTTTCGGAATTTTTACCACCATTACCTGGCCCCGGCTTTTTGGCACCCGGCATTTGGGCGAAATATCGGGTTCGGCTATAGGCATTGTGGTGGTGGCATCGGCCATGGGGCCTTTGCTGTTAAGCCTTTTTTACAAGTATCGTGGCACCTACGATCCGGCCTTCTACCTATGTGCCGGCCTGTCGTTTATCCTGTTGCTATTCTCGTTTACCGCTCGCGATGAACGTAAAATGAACCGATAGGGGCATCATCTATTTTGTTGATCCCGGGCCTATTGCTGAATACCATTCATTTGAGAGTAACAAAATGAATGGTGAATGTGCTGCGTGTAGCAGGTAACTCGCTGGTACGTTACTTGGCCTGCCAATAACAACGTTTGGGCGATTCAATCGCGCCCTCCTCTTTCAACTGGGTCATGGCCTTATCGACTACTTTTCGGTCAAGACCGGTCAATTCCACTATTTTCCCGGCATTTAAAGGGGTTCCGTCCTTTTTCATAGCATCTAATACTTGTTGTTTAGCTTCCATATCATTTAGTTTTATGTACTAATAAGTTAGTGTTCTAATTGTTCATTGCGAAAGTATGAAACCTTAACATCAGAAAATTATATTGGTTTAAGAAAGCGGACTGTTATTTCTTTTTCGCCATTCGCTGACTTATTCAGGCATATGGACCGGATAGGTTGCTACTCTGTATGGGGTTCACGCAGGATATATTTCAGAAAGGAAGTACTGCAGTGAGGTAACATCTTCCGCGCGTGATGCTTTACTGTGTTCGTCCATGCATCCTCTGTTGCAACATGTTGATTTAAAGCCATCTTTCAATTCTATTACGAGGAATAAATGTGCTGTACTCCAGGGTACTTCCTGAAGTCCACCTCAGCAGTACAGCTTTGAAATTATCCAACGTGTAATAAATCATGCAGGTTGAAAAATGTAAGTGTCCGTTTTCCCGAAAAGGGAATAACCATGTCGGGGTGGAAGCTACAACCTTAACTCGCTATACTTGAAGCTCCGGTTCACGAAATTTGCAGGCATTCCCGGAAGGTTATACCGGGCATCATTTAATCGATTAAATGTTGTTCAATCTTCTGCTCGACCTTCACCAGGTTTTTATCTTTTAATTTAAAAAGTAACAGAAAGGGAATACAGGCTGTAAAAAATACGCCCACAATCAGAAATACATCGTTGCTAGCACTAAGATTTGACATGATGAAAATTGCCTGCCTGACATGAGTTTTCCATCCATTATGTTTCAGGATTACTCGTGTAGGTATGGATGATTCACGTGAGGGTTGCACCCCGAATAGAATTGTTATACCTGATGATTCAGCCCTAATTGTGCCTGTGAATATCTCCGTTCCTTCTCTTCCGCCCCTTCCCAAATAAATGTTACATTTGCTGCTTATTCAAAATATTGACCTATGGCGGAAACCGTAAAAGCTAAAACACTATTCGATGAATTTCCCCCGGTAAGTACCGAAACCTGGGAGGAAGTGATTCAGGCCGACCTGAAAGGCGCCGACCGCGATAAAAAACTGGTATGGAATACGCTCGAGGGTTTTGGGGTGCAGCCTTACTACCGCAGCGAGAATTTGTCGGATAAACCCTACCTAGAAGCGCTGCCGGGAGCCTATCCCTTTACCCGCGGAAACAAAAAAAACAACAACGACTGGGAAATTCGCCAGGACATTAAACTGGACGATATTGCAACGGCGAACCAGAAATCGTTGTTTGTGCTCGAACGGGGGATTACCTCCCTGGGCTTCTCGATGCCACTGGAAAAAGGAAGCACCCTGCTTACCAGCCAGGAAGAATTTAGCCGCTTGTTGAACAACATTTATTTCGAGTGCATCCACCTGCATTTTGTGTGTGGATACAACGGCCCGCAAATTCTTAATTTCCTGATTAAGGAGGTAGAAACCAAGAACATCGATCCTGCACGCATTATCGGGAGCATCGACTTTGACCCGCTGGGCTACCTGACCACCATGGGGAACTTTGGAGAAGGCGAAGAAGCCGATTTTACCACCCTGAAGCAACTCATCGCCACTGCGGCCGATAAGTTGCCCAACTATAAGGTGCTGGCCATTAACGGTTGCCACTTTACCAATGCCGGTGCGTCCACCGTGCAGGAACTGGGCTACAGCCTGGCTATGGCTGCCGAATACCTCAACCGGCTTACCGATACCGGCCTGAGTGTGGATACCATTAGCAGGCATCTGCAGTTTAACCTGGGTGTGGGTTCTAACTACTTTATGGAAATAGCCAAGATTCGTGCCGCCCGCTATCTTTGGGCAAAATTGGTGGAGGCCTACCAACCTGCCAACAAAAATGCCCTGCGTGCCGATATTCATTCCATCACCTCCGACTGGAACCAAACCATTTACGATCCCTACGTGAACGTATTGCGTGCCACCACCGAGTCGATGGCTGCTGTAATTGGCGGTACCGATTCGCTTACAGTGCGTCCCTTTACGTGGAGCTACAAGGAAACTACCCGCTTCTCGGGCCGGGTGGCCCGCAACATTCAGATCATCCTGAAAGAGGAGGCCTACTTGGGTAAAATTGTGGATCCTTCGGCCGGATCGTACTATATTGAAAACCTCACCGATTCGATCATTACCGAAGCCTGGAATATCTTTCTGCAAATTGAAGCCGAAGGCGGCTACCTCCAAGCCTTGAAAAAAGGCATCGTTCAGGCCGATATGGTGGCTACTGCCGCCAACCGCAACAAAATGGTGGCCACCCGCCGTGAGGTGTTCCTGGGAACCAACCAGTATGCCAACCCCAACGAAAAAGTAGCCGATGAGATCGATGAGGACATTGCTTTTCCGGCACCCCTGCCAGGCAAAACGCTTCTTACGCCCATCAAGAAATACCGCGGAGCCGAGGGCTTCGAACTCCTCCGGTTGGCTGTTGAACGACATGAAAAACGCCCGAAAGTATTTCTGCTTACCTATGGCAATTTGACCATGCGTAAGGCTCGTGCCGGCTTTGCCAGCAACTTCTTCGGATGTGCCGGTTACGAAATTGTGGACAACCCGGGTTTTAAAACCGCCGAAGAAGGGGTGAAAGCGGCTTTGGAGGCACAGTCGGATCTGGTGGTGGTGTGCAGCCACGACGAAGAGTATGCCGAACTGGTTCCGAAAGTCAACGAACTGCTTGCCGGAAAAGCCATTACCGTGGTAGCCGGGGCTCCCGCCTGCATGGACGAACTCAGTGAAAAAGGCATCCGGCATTTTATCCACCTCAAATCCAACCTGCTGGAAACGCTGAAGGGATTTCATGGGGAGTTGGGGATACAGATTTAAATGGCGAGATGATGAGATTTGAGATTGTGAGATAAGGCAATGCATAAATTCAGAGAGTTAAAAATATGGCAAAGATCCCGGGAACTAGTAGCAAAGTGTTATTTGCTGACTAAAAAATTTCCTACTGATGAGCTATACAGTTTAACTTCTCAAATACGAAGAGCTGCTGTATCTATTCCGGTAAATATTGCCGAGGGATGTGGTAAGAACAGCGATAAGGATTTAATGCGCTATCTCGATATTTCTAATGGTTCGGCATTCGAACTTGAAACACTAATTATTCTCGCTAACGACTTAAATTATCTTTCTCCGGAAGAAACTGAAGAATTAATCAAGGAAATACAAGAGATTGAAAAGATGATTTTCAACTTCAAACAAAAATTCAAGGGACCCTGGCATTCTCTAACAATCCCTCATCTCAAATCTCACAGCAAAATATTCAATCTATGAAGCCAAATTTCAAAAACATAGACCTCAAATCCGCCCAAAAACAGCAGGATGCTGCCAGATGGGAACAAGAAAACCACATTTCCAGGGACTGGATGACCGCTGAGCAGATTCCGGTGAAGCAGGTGTATTCCAAGGAAGACCTCGACGGCATGGAGCACCTGAACTATGCTGCCGGAGTGGCACCCTACCTGCGTGGCCCGTATTCCACCATGTACGTTATGCGCCCATGGACCATTCGTCAGTACGCCGGATTCTCGACCGCCGAGGAGTCGAATGCCTTTTACCGCCGCAACCTGGCGGCCGGCCAGAAGGGGCTTTCCGTAGCTTTCGACCTGGCTACCCACCGCGGTTACGATTCCGACCACGAAAGGGTGGTAGGCGACGTGGGTAAAGCCGGTGTAGCCATCGATTCCATTCTGGATATGAAAATCCTCTTCGACCAAATACCACTCGACAAGATGTCGGTTTCGATGACCATGAACGGAGCCGTGCTGCCCATTATGGCGTTTTACATTGTAGCCGGGCTGGAACAAGGTGCCAAACTCGAGGAGCTGAGCGGTACCATCCAAAATGACATCCTGAAAGAGTTCATGGTGCGCAACACCTACATCTATCCACCCGATATGTCGATGCGGATCATTGCCGATATCTTCGAGTACACGTCGAAGAACATGCCCAAGTTCAACTCCATCAGTATTTCGGGCTACCACATGCAGGAAGCCGGCGCTACCGCCGATATTGAACTGGCCTACACCCTGGCCGACGGGCTGGAATACCTCCGTGCCGGAGTGAATGCCGGAATGGATATTGATGCATTTGCCCCCCGCCTGTCGTTTTTCTGGGCCATAGGCATGAACCATTTTATGGAAATTGCCAAAATGCGTGCCGCCCGCATGCTTTGGGCGAAGCTGGTTAAACAATTTAATCCGAAGAATCCGAAATCGCTCGCCTTGCGCACCCATTCGCAAACCTCAGGCTGGAGCCTTACCGAGCAGGATCCCTTCAACAACATTGCCCGTACCTGTATTGAAGCTACGGCAGCTGCTTTGGGGCACACCCAAAGTTTACATACCAATGCCCTGGATGAAGCCATTGCCCTGCCCACCGATTTTTCGGCACGCATTGCCCGAAACACCCAAATTTACCTGCAGGAGGAAACCAACATTTGCCGCTCGGTCGATCCCTGGGCGGGCTCGTACTACGTGGAATCGCTCACCCACGAGCTGGCGCAAAAGGCCTGGGCTCATATTGAGGAAATTGAGAAACTGGGAGGCATGGCTAAAGCTATTGAAACCGGCGTACCCAAAATGCGCATTGAGGAAGCGGCTGCCCGCAAACAGGCTCGTATCGATGCCAATAAAGATACTATTGTGGGCGTTAACAAATTCCGTCTGGAACAGGAAGATCCCATCGAAATTCTGGAAGTAGACAATACCGCAGTACGCGAAGCCCAGATCAGACGTTTGGCCGAACTGCGCGCCAATCGCGATAATGCAGCCGTACAATCGATATTGAACAAGATAACCGAAGCCGCTCGTTCCGGAAAGGGCAACCTGCTGGAGTTGTCGGTCGAAGCCGCCAAACTGCGTGCTTCGCTGGGAGAAATTTCCGATGCCATCGAAAGCGTTTCGGGCCGCTACAAGGCGGTTATCCGTTCTATATCGGGGGTGTATTCATCCGAAACCGGCAGCAACCCCAATTTCCAGAAGGCCAAGGATCTGTGTGCCGAATTTGCCCGCAAGGAAGGCCGCCAGCCCCGCATAATGATTGCCAAAATGGGCCAGGACGGACACGACCGTGGCGCCAAAGTAGTATCGACCGGGTATGCTGATGTGGGCTTCGATGTGGATATGGGCCCCTTGTTTCAAACCCCGGCGGAAGCCGCCCGCCAGGCCGTGGAAAACGATGTGCATATTTTGGGAGTTTCCAGTCTGGCTGCCGGCCACAAAACTCTGGTACCCCAGGTTATTGCCGAATTGGCCAAGCTGGGCCGCGAGGACATCATGGTCATTGCCGGCGGGGTAATTCCCGCGCAGGACTACGAATTCCTGTACGATGCCGGGGTAACGGCCATTTTCGGACCCGGTACTTCCATTACCATTGCAGCCATTAAGATGTTGGAAATTCTGCTGGAAACGCACCACGAGTAACGCAAAAAAGCTGCTGGAATAAGATAACAAGGGCTTCGCAGAAAGGGAGGCTCTTGTTTTTTACGGAATTCATGCCCCGGGTAGTTCCCGGATCTATGGTTGGTATAAACCCACAAGCTCTTATTTTACCCAATGTTGATAGTTCCGGATTTCGAAATGAGAATAATTTAAATACATTGCGGAACAAATCTGTGTTAGTATTAATTTGAGCAATAAAGCCATTCCACATGAAAAAAATCCTTCATTTCCTGGTGCTACTGAGCGTAGCTTTATTAGTAATCACCGGATGTAATTCGCCCCAACAGGTGGGCCTGTCCCGATTTTTCGAAGAATAAAAACTATTCACAAAGAACGGAACACAAGCACAAAGTGTACTCGCTGAAAAAGTCTAAATCGGAAAAACCGCTTTTTAAAGCTTCAAACAATTCCAATGCTCTGCTTGAAATTCACCCCGGTGAAGACCTTGCGTTAAAACGGTTGGAGGCAAAAAATTGGAAAGAGCTGGATGTTGTGAATTACAACGAAAAAAAGGTGCCTGTATTTGTCGCATCAACCGCACCCCATGCATCCTATTATGAAGCCAGAGCACCCAAGTCTTTAAATCCCATAAAACGGGCTAGTGCCGCTTTGGCGAAACTGGAGCACAAACCAAATTTCCGGAATTATGCAAAAACGCACTTCAAGACAACCGATTCCGGAACAGCCAGCGTATTTGCAATAACCTCATTTGCACTCAGTCTTGTCGCTCTGGTTAATGGAAGCCTGTTAATTGGCTTGATATCCATTATTTTTGGCACCGTTGCATTGCTGGGTTTCAGGAAGAATCCCGATCAGCCCGGAAAAGGACTGGCCATTGCCGGACTGGTATTAGGAATTATTGTTCTATCACTCATTATTTTGTCAACGATGTTTCTAATGTAACCGGCTGTTCAATACTTTCCCGAGAAGTTTGATAGTAGGGCTTCGCCGAAAGGGAGGCTCTTGTTTCTTTTGCTAAAAGCCAGTCAGGGAAGCACTTTTGTACTTTCAGCCATTAACCATTTTCAGAAGACGACCTTTTCGTGAACAATTCCTCACACCCTAAGTTATTCTGTTAGCAATTTGAGTACCTTGCCGACCATTTGATTAGGACCATGCCTGCTTTCAGAAATACAAACAACCCAGCAAGTCTCCAGATAACTACCCACATTGGGTGCCGTAACCTCTGCAGCTACTGTCCGCAGCAAAGCATAGTAGATGCGTGTAAGGAACGTGCCGTAACTCACATGATGAGTTTTGGTACCTTCACCGCCTGTTTGAACCACCTTCCCCGGAAAGTACAGCTGGTTTTCTCCGGTTTTTCGGAACCCTGGTTCAATCCGGAGTGCTCGCGTATGCTTTGGTATGCCAGTCAGCAGGATTATACTCTTGGTGCTGAAACAACGCTGTCGTCCATGACGGTGCAGGACATTGAACAACTGAAACACATCCACTTCACCCGGTTTGTTGTGCACCTTCCGGACAACCAACAGCGAACACGGATAGAAGTGAACGAAACCTATATAGAAACCGTACAGCGCCTGTTGGACAAGCCGCTCCGGAACCTGATCTGGAAAGTGCATCGGATCGCTGCGGGCGATACACTCCATGCCGATCTGGCTCCGATGTTCGAAAAATCGGGGGTTCCTATACACTTTACCGGCACCAGCCACCGGGCTGGCCGGATCAACTCCGAACGGGAGACCCTTCTGCCCAATGCGGGTAAAAATCTGCTTCCCTGTGCCGAATTTCGAAACAACGTGCTACTGCCCAACGGCGATGTGGCGCTGTGCTCCATGGACTGGTCGTTACAGCATACTCTGGGCAACCTGCTCGCCCAACGCTACGAATCTTTGTTTGAGGGCGAAACCTTTCAATCCATTCAAAAAAGCCTCAGGGATGCCTCTCTGCCCCTCCTTTGCCGTGCCTGCGATAAGGATATCGTAAGACGCAACCGTCTGCAGCAAGCCCAAAAAAACTGGAAGGAAAAACGGAAGCAGCGGGGAAACCCTCTTGACTTTTAAGACGATTTCGGCCGGCTTTGCGGTATTTTCATTGGCTCTGCCCCGTACAACGATTTATCCACAAACGGTAAACACCTCTTCCAATTCCCCCGGGGGCAATGTATCTTTGCGGGGTACCGCATATTACCGTAATAGCCTGATATTCAAGTAGCGTATGTTTTTAATCTTCGATACCGAAACCACGGGCCTGCCCAAAAGCTGGCGTGCTCCCATAACCGATTCCGACAACTGGCCCCGCATGGTGCAGCTGGCCTGGCAATTGCACGACGAACGCGGCACACTGATCGAAGCTAAAAACTTTATTGTGAAGCCCGATGGCTACGATATTCCCTACGCGGTAACCAAAATTCACGGAATAAGTACCGAACGGGCACTTGCCGAAGGCCACGACCTGGACCGGGTGCTCGAAGAATTCAACAAAACCCTTAACCAAACGCGCTTCCTGGTGGGGCATAATGTGGAATTTGATATCAACATTGTAGGTGCTGAGTACCATCGCAGGCAGATGGCCACTCCTTTTCTGGAACTAAAACACATTGATACCAAGGAAGAAAGCACCGATTATTGTGCCCTGCCCGGCGGCAAAGGGGGCAAATACAAATGGCCCACCCTGTCGGAGATGCACCAGCGGCTTTTCGATTGCGCCTTCGAAGAAGCGCATAATGCCGCAGCCGATGTGGCAGCTACCGCGCGCTGCTTTCTCGAATTGGCTCGTCTGGGGGTGATTGAGCCCGTCAAATACGGACTGGCTTCCCATTTTACCGAAAACTTCCGGGCTGCCAATCCCCATATCATTCCCGAACCAAAGGTTGAAATTGCATCGAACTTCAACCACCAGCCGACAGAGCCATCCCGCGAAATACCTTTGACGGGCGACACCCCGGTAAAAAAAACAGCCGATACCTCCATTCCTTTTACCCACCTGCACGTTCACACGCAGTACTCCATACTCGATGGTGCAGCCGAAATTTCGGGATTGATTGACAAGGCTAAAGCCGATGGCATGGTGGCCCTGGCCATTACCGATCACGGCAATATGTTTGGCTTGAAGGAATTCCATAACAAAGCTACTAAGGCGGGGATTAAGCCCATACTCGGTTGCGAGGCCTATGTGGCACCGCGCTCACGACACGACAAGGAAGATAAAAGCGATGGCGGAGGCCGCCACCTGATACTGCTGGCGAAAAATAAAACCGGATACCACAATCTGGTACGGCTCATTTCCTATGCCTGGACCGAAGGCTTTTACTACAAACCCCGCCTTGACAAGGAACTGCTGGAGAAATACCACGAGGGAATCATTGCCTGTTCGGCCTGCCTGAACGGGGTAGTGGCCGGTGCCTTGCGCAACGAAGGGCTGGAGGAAGGCCGTAAAGCCTTGTTGGAGTACAAGGCCATCTTTGGCGACGATTTCTACCTCGAAATGCAACGCCATAAGTCGGGCGACCCCAGGATGGACAAGGAAGTGTACAACGACCAGGTGTTTGTGAACGAGCAGTTGCTCAAACTCAGTGCGGAAACCAACACGCCTGTGGTGGCCACCAACGATGTACATTTTATCAATGCCGACGATGCCGATGCGCACGACCGATTGCTGTGCATCAGTACCGGAAAGGATTTGGACGACCCCAACCGCATGCGCTACACCCGCCAGGAGTGGATGAAAACCCAGGACGAAATGCGCCGTCTATTTGCCGATGTTCCCCAAGCCCTGGAAAATACCCATCGGATTGTAGAAAAGGTAGAGAGCTATTCACTCGATTCCGACCCCATTATGCCCGAATTTCCCATCCCGGAGGATTTTGGCACCATGGACAGCTTCCGCGAAAAATACACCGAGTCTCAGCTCGTGGAGGAATTCTCCGAAAAAGCCTTTAACCGGTTGGGCGGCTATGAAAAAATCCTGCGCATCAAACTCGAAGCCGAATACCTGGCTCACCTGGTGAACGAAGGAGCCAAAAAACGCTATGGCGATCCTCTGCCCGAAGCGGTGTCGGAGCGCAATACGTTTGAACTGAATACCATCAAAACCATGGGATTCCCGGGCTATTTTCTCATTGTTTGGGACTTTATCCGGGCGGCTCGCGAAATGGGGGTATCGGTAGGCCCCGGCCGGGGTTCCGCTGCCGGTTCATCGGTGGCCTATTGCCTGCGTATTACCGACATCGACCCCATTAAGTACGATCTGCTCTTTGAGCGTTTCCTGAACCCCGATCGGGTATCCATGCCCGATATCGATATCGACTTCGACGAAGACGGCCGCGAGAGCGTGCTCCGGTGGGTAGTGGAAAAATACGGCAGGAACCGCGTGGCCCACATCATCACCTTTGGAAAAATGGCGCCCAAACTGGCCATACGCGACGTAGCCCGCGTGCAGCGCCTGGAGCTTTCCGAAGCCGACCGCCTGGCCAAACTGGTGCCCGAAAAACCCGGCACCAGCTTTAAAAAGGCGTACCAGGAAGTGCCCGAATTGCAACAGGAACGCAACAGTCCTAACCCTCTGGTGGCCCAAACCATGAAGTTTGCCGAAGTGCTCGAAGGTTCGGTGCGGCAGACCGGGGTGCATGCCTGCGGGGTCATTATTGGCAAAGAGGACCTGGAGGAATACATACCCATGTGCGTCAATAAGGACGCGGAACTTTTCGTGTCGCAGTTCGACGGCAAGCACATTGAATCGGTGGGCATGCTCAAGATGGACTTCCTGGGGCTAAAAACGTTGTCCATCATTAAGGATGCGGTGGAAAACGTAAAACTTTCGCGCGGTATTGAGGTGGATATCGACAACATACCCCTCGACGACGAGAAAACCTACGAACTCTATGCCCGCGGCGAAACCACCGGACTGTTCCAGTTCGAATCGGACGGGATGAAGAAACACCTGCGTGCCCTTAAGCCCAACCGTTTTGAGGATTTGATTGCCATGAACGCCCTTTACCGCCCGGGGCCTATGGAATACATTCCCGACTTTGTGAAGCGTAAACACGGCATCCAAAAAATTGAGTACGACCTCCCCGAGATGGAGGAATACCTCAAGGATACCTACGGCATTACCGTGTACCAGGAGCAGGTGATGCTCCTGTCGCAGAAGCTGGCCGGATTTACCAAGGGCATGGCCGACTCGCTGCGGAAGGCTATGGGCAAGAAAATTAAGGCCATGATGGACGAGCTTAAGGAGAAGTTCATGGAGGGCTGCCGCAAGAATGGGCACGATGAGAAAATTGCGGATAAGATATGGACCGACTGGGAAGCCTTTGCCCAGTATGCTTTCAATAAATCGCATTCCACCTGCTACGCCTACGTTTCGTACCAAACCGCCTACATGAAGGCTCACTACCCGGCCGAATTTATGGCGGCAGTGCTTAGCCGGAACCTTACCGATATTAAAAAGATTACGGTATTTATGGAAGAATGCCGGCGTATGGGTTTAAAAGTACTGGTTCCCGACGTGAGCGAATCGCACGCCCGGTTTACCGTAAACAAGAAGGGCGACATTCGTTTTGGCATGGCCGCCATTAAAGGACTGGGCGAAGCCGCTGTGCAGCACATTATCGAAGTGCGCCAGAAAAGTGGCCCGTTTCGCGATCCGTTTGACTTTGTAGAACGGGTCAACCTGAGCACGGTGAACAAGCGTAGCCTGGAATCGCTGGTGATGGCCGGAGGGTTCGACAGCTTCGAAGCTATGGGACGGCACCAGTATTTTGCCACACATGCCGATGGCACTACGTTTATCGATCAGCTGGTACGCTACGGCAACCTGGTAAAAACCCAGCATACCAAAACCCTGTTCGATATGGATACCAGCTACCAGGAAGCTCAGAAGAAACCGGATATCCTGCCTTCCGAGGAGTGGCCCCCTCTGGTGCGGCTCAATAAGGAACGGGAGCTGATTGGAGTATACCTGTCGTCGCACCCGCTGGACACCTACAAGCTCGAAATGGATAACTTTACCAACTGCACCCTGGCCGAATTCGAGCAGATGGATAGCCTTAAAAACCGCGATCTGGCAATTGCAGGACTGGTAACAGAAGTGCGCCATCTAACCACCAAAACCGGGAAACCTTTTGGCACGCTCACCATCGAAGATTATTCCGGTACCTTTAAGTTTATGCTCTTCGGGAAAGATTACGAGGAATACCGCCAGTACCTCTACGATGGGTATTCGCTACTCATTAAGGGCAACGTACAAACCAACCCCTGGAGGAAGGATCAGGAAGTGTGGGAGTTTAAAATCAAGTCGATGGTGGTGCTCAACAATGCCCGCGAATCCATAGTAAAGAGCCTTTCCATACGCATGTCGCTGGCCGACCTGAACGACGAGTTCGTCGAAGAAATTAAACAACAGGCCGCTCAAAATCCGGGCAAAGCCACCATTAAGTTCACCATTATCGACCGTGAGGAAGGCATAGCCATTGATCTTTTCTCGCGCAACACCTCCGTTTCGGTATCCAACGACCTGATTGACTTTTTGGAAGCCCGGCCGGAATTGGAGTATAAGGTGAGTTAGAATTCCCCGGAAGAGGTTCCGTTTTAAGCGGATGGATCGTATTTTAAAATCTGGGCCATTTTGGGAATGGGCAGTCATGTAATGACGAGTTGCTGGAAATGGCGGTATAGGGTCTAACGGTTAGTTTTTTTACGAATTATCGTATCATCACCTTCAGATCGCTCCGTTGCAGCAGCTCTGCGCTGCTGGCTTCCGGTACCCAATAGGTGAAGCCGGAGTTTCTTTGATGTTGAAGGTAATACATCCCCGTAATAGTTTTGGCAATCAGTTGATAATCCATCAGGCTTCAAACCGGGGTGTGCCGTGGTTCGGTACTCGCAGGGTACATCGTGCCGGTTCAGCAGGAGTACCGACTGAATGACTTGATAGAGTGCGGAGGCTGTAAACCCGGATCCAACTACCTGCCTGTACGACTCCAGAAAGAGCGGAGCTTTAATGTCCATGGCCACATAATCCACCAGTTTTTGCCCAATGAGTTGTGCCAACAGATCCGGATGGGTTCCATTGGTATCGAGCTTCACTTTCAGTCCCAACTGGTGAATTTGCCGTATAAACTCCGGCAGATGAGCATGCAGGGTGGGTTCTCCACCGGTAATCACCACGGCATCCAGGAGCTGTCGGTTCCGGCTCAGCCAATCCATCATTTCGAGGAGGTCTATCCGGGGTTGTTGCCGGATAAGTTCGGGGTATACCAAATCCGGGTTATGACAGTAGGAGCAGCGCATGTTGCAACCACTTGTAAATACCACAGCGGACAGATGCCCGGGATAGTCAATCAGACTTTGCTTGATAAACCCGCCTACCGGCAGAGAAGTAGTGTGCTTACAAAGGTTCTTTTCGGGAATAAGGTGTAGGGAGTTCATGGATGGTTCGTTTTGAAAGTCGGAACGTTATAACAGGATGTTAGGTTGGATCATAGGAACATCTGGGTCTGTTATAAACGTTCCGGGGGAGTGGTATCCTTTTTTTCGAGTGTCGGGGCATATATAAATTATTGTCAATTTACCGGAGGTGTATTTCAGATACTTCAGGTACCGGCATCTCGCTCTGCCTAAGCGTTGTTTTATCTATTCCGTCTGTATCAAAAAGTGCCCGGTTGGCGTATTCGGCCTGCTTGCCGGCATTCCACTGATCGACCGGGCGCAGGTAACCTACGATACGCGAAAACACGGTACATTTCTGTTCCACATGGGTTAAGGCACATTGGGGGCAGGTGGAATGCTCCCCAAAAAGATAGCCGTGGCTGGGGCAGATGCTGAAAGTAGGCGACAGGGTAATATAGGGCAGTCGGAAATTTGAAGTAATCTTCCGGATCAGCTGCTTCACCGATGAGGTGGGCAACTGGCTTTCTCCCAGGAAGGTATGAAACACCGTTCCACCGGTATATTTTATTTGCAGGCCGTCCTGCAGGCGCAGGGCTTCAAAAAGGTCGTCGGTATGGTGAACGGGCAGCTGGGTGGAATTGGTGTAATAGGGTTGGGCACCACGGGTATAGTCTGCCTCGTTAGCTACCCGAATATCGGGGTATTGCATCTTATCGATGCGGGCCAGTCGGTACGAGGTACCTTCGGCCGGAGTGGCTTCGAGGTTGTAAATATGTCCGGTTTCATCCTGAAAACGCTCCATTTTCTGACGCATAAAGTCCATCACTTTTTGAGCAAAGGCATACCCTTCTGCTTCCGTAATCGGGCAGCCCAGGTAGTTGAGGCAGCACTCGTTCATGCCCACTATACCAATGGTGGAAAAATGATTGTTCCAATAGGCTCCGTTTTTGGCGTACAGGTGGCGCAGGTAGAATTTGGAATAGGGGTACAAACCCTGTCCGGTGAGCCGTTCAATGACCTTCCGTTTTTGTTCCAGACTGTTTTTTGCCAGTTCCATCAGCCAGGACAAACGGTCGAAGAAATCCGTTTCCGAGCGCGCTTCGTAGCCCAGCTTAGGCAGGTTGATGGTTACCACGCCCACCGAGCCGGTTAACGGATTGGAACCAAAGAGCCCACCGCCGCGTTTTTGCAGCTCGCGCTTATCGAGGCGCAGGCGGCAACACATGCTGCGCACATCGTCGGGGCTCATATCGGAATTCACAAAGTTCGAAAAGTAGGGAATGCCGTATTTGGCAGCCATTTCCCAGATGGCTTCGTAATCGGGGTGATCCCAGTTGAAATCGCGGGTAATGTTGTAGGTCGGAATGGGAAAGGAAAAGACGCTGCCCTGTGCATCGCCTTCGAGCATCACTTCGGCAAAGGCTTTATTGAACAGGTTCATTTCGGCCTGAAAATCGCCGTAGCAAAGTTCCCGGGGTTGCCCTCCCACAATTACAGCCTGTTCTTTAAGGTACGAAGGTACCTCCAGGTCGAGTGTTACATTGGTAAACGGCGTTTGAAAGCCCACCCGTGTGGGTACGTTTATGTTGAAGAAAAATTCCTGGAGGCATTGTTTCACCTGGCTGTAGTTCAACCCGTCGTACCGGATGAAGGGTGCCAGGTAGGTATCGAAACTCGAAAAGGCCTGCGCCCCGGCGGCTTCGCCCTGCATGGTGTAGAAGAAGTTCACCACCTGCCCCAGCGCCGTGCGCAGGTGTTTGGCGGGTTTGCTCTGGGTTTTGCCATCGACCCCGCGGAAACCGGTGTAGAGCAAATCTTCCAGATCCCAGCCCACGCAGTACACACTCAGGAAACCCAAATCGTGAATGTGCAGGCGACCCTGTTTGTGCGCATCGGCAATTTCGCGGGAATAGATCTGGTTCAGCCAGTATTGCGAACTCACCAGGGTGGAAATGTGCTGGTTGAGCCCCTGCAGCGAGTAGGATGAGTTGGCACTTTCCTTCACCCGCCAGTCCTGTTGACTAATATAGTCTTCCACCAGGTCGATGTTGGAAAAAATCGCTTTCGATTCGCGCATATTCTGGTGCTGATAGCGGTAAATGATGAAGGCCTTGGCGGCTTCGTACTCCTGGTTTTCGAAGAAGGTTTTTTCCACCGCATCCTGGGTTTCTTCGACGGTGGGAGCTTCGTTTCGCAGGTGCATACGGAGTTTTTCCACTACCTGCGTTCCGTATCTTTCGGCCTTGACACGGTTGGGAGCACCAATGGCACGCAGGGCTTTAAAAATGGCGTGGGTAATTTTTTCGCTGTCGAAGGGAACTACCTGCCCGTCGCGTTTAATAATGGTTTGAGTGGGTAAAGCTGCATTGCGTTCCATACAATCAGGTTTAAACGGTTAGAAACTATGCAACTTCCGGAAGAGGTGAGGAAATGGGTACACCGGGGGGTGGTCAACATCCTTTGCTTTTCGCCCGAAAGCTACGTTTACTTTTACTCTCGGCAGGTCTTCTGGCTTGTCTGGTTTGGGCAGGCCTTCTCATTCCGGTTACGGCGGAACAATGGCAGGGGGAGCCAAAACATTCTTCAGACTTACAGCTGCGGGGACAGCTCCTGATTTGAACAGGATTCCCTTTTCATCCGCAGGAAAACCCCTTGCAGGGTTTCGTGCGGAAACCGATAAGTACGATGCAAGTTTACATCAAAAGCCGGCGGCGTGGAAAAACGATTATTAACACCTGGCAGGGCAAAAACTGCTAACCTGTGGATAATCAACTCCGAACTGGTGTTCATAAGATTCGTGGGAGCCGTTACGGGAGAAGCTGCAGAACCCCAAACGACGAGGGGACATGAAAATCGGGGCGGGGCGTCTGCGGATCGATCCAGCTGATCCATTGGAAGGAAGCACCCTTTGAGGTGTGGACGGTGCAGTGCCCCCGGAAAATGCCGGCTTGCAGATCGTTGTTATGGAGCAGATCCAACTGGTGGAGCGTATCCAGTTTCAGTGCCAGCTGAACGGTGTAGCATTCCGCTTGTTGGTTGGTGTGCAGCGGAATGCTATCGGGCCAGCGCCAGTTGGGATCCATTTGGCGGTAGTAACGGCTCCGGTAGTCAAAGACCCTTCCGAGGGGATCGATCTCCAGGCCATAGTAAGGGTTCATATTTTCGTTGGAGCGTAAGAATACCTCCACACGCTCCGAAAGTAATACCTCTTCGCGAAGGTTGTCCACAATCCATACTTTGGGGGGGCTGCCCAAGGCGGTATACTGCAAATGGAGGTAATCCGCATCGTAGCAGGCACGGAACCAGGTTTCCGGAACGGCATCGGAATACCAGGGTGCCGCGGCCAGGAGCAGGGGGGGTATCTCCTCCCAATGGGGGGTACCGGTGATCCGTTTAACAGGATATGCTTTGGGTCGGGTTCCGGAAGAGTTCTTATTCATGTTTCCTGAGTTGAGGGAGCTAAAGATACGGCGATTGTTTGGGTAGTTTTCGCCTGACCGGTGTTCATATCTGCTCATTCTTTCTGATCCGGCTACCTGCCACTGTTACTTTTTATTCTTCCGGAGTCTTAATGAAAAATCGCTTATGCTTCAAAGCTCACTGTTCGTACTGCTCGGATTCGTTATTCTGGTTAAGGGTGCTGACTGGTTTGTAAGTGGTTCGGTTTCGCTGGCCCGGCACTACAAGATTTCGGAACTGATTATTGGGCTTACCGTGGTGGCGTTTGGAACCTCTGCCCCCGAATTGGTGGTAAACATACTCTCCTCCCTGAAAGGCCTGAACGATGTTACCCTTGGGAATATTGTGGGCAGTAACCTCTTCAACCTGCTACTTATCCTGGGTATATCGGGGTTGATTTACCCCATTGTGGTTCAGGTAAAAACCGTATGGAACGAAATTCCTTTTTCCTTCCTGGCGGCAGCGGTGTTACTCTTGCTTTGCAATTTTACGTTTAACCGCGGAGGCCAGCTGTCCATTAACCGACTTGATGGAGTTATACTTTTAGTATTCTTCGGATTGTTTATGCGGTACATTTTAATCCACCTGCGCAGTAGTAACGATACCTTGGAAACTGATTATCCCCAGCACAAACTGTCGGTGGCGCTGCTACTGATAGGAGTGGGTTTGGCAGCTTTGATTGCGGGCAGCCGCCTGGTAGTGGATCATGCCGTAAAAATTGCCCACATGCTCGGTGCCAGCGAGAAACTTATCGGAGTAACGCTGGTGTCGGCCGGAACTTCGCTGCCCGAACTGGTTACCTCGGTGGTGGCTGCCTACCGCAAGAAAAGCGATATTGCCATTGGAAACATTATCGGGTCGAACATTTTCAATATCTTTCTGATTCTGGGGGTCAGTTCCATCATTGCACCCATCCGCTACAATACATCTTTTAATGTGGACATCCTGCTGCTGCTGGCAGCTACTCTCTTGCTTTTTGCATTCATGTTCAGCGGAAAGAAACACAAGCTCGACCGGTGGGAATCGGCTCTGCTTTTTCTGATCTACCTGGGTTACGTGTTCTACCTGCTACGATAGCGGCTGTACAAAAAAGCACCTCCGATGATACCCCTTTTCTCTGTTAGCCTGCCCCTGCACGACCCACTGTTTGAGTTTACGGTACTGATAAGTATCATCCTGGTGTCGCCATTTCTTTTTCGACTGATAAAAGTGCCCGATGTAGCGGCTTACATTCTTATGGGCATTCTGTTTGGGCCTTATGGCTTACGTGTTTTGAACCGCGATTCGGGAATTGAACTGTTGGGTACTTTTGGGTTGTTGTATATTATGTTTATGGCGGGACTGGAGCTGGATCCCGACAAATTAAAGACCAGCCGCCGGAGTAGCCTTATTTTCGGGATCAGTACGTTCCTGCTGCCCTTTATGCTGGGGTGGATGGTGTGCCAGTCGGTTCTGCATTTAAGCAACCAGGCCACCCTGCTGGTATCCATTATGTTTTCGACGCATACGCTGGTAGCGTACCCCATTGCCCGACGCCTGGGAGTGAACCGCGATATGGCGGCACTCACTGCCATTGGGGGCACTATTATTACGGATACCTTGGTACTGCTGATTCTTTCGGTGGCTACCCAGGATTTTCAGCAGCGGAATGTTGGAATGGAAGTGGCCATTTTAATTCTTTCCTTTGCCAGCTATACAGCGGTTATCTTTTATACCTTCCCACGTATTGCCAAGTTCTTTTTCCGGCACGTTAAACGTGACCGGCCGGTACACTACCTGTTCTTGCTCTTCATGGTAAGCATCTCGTCGTACCTGGCTCGGTTAATTGGCACCGAACCCATAATTGGGGCTTTTCTGGCAGGACTGGCCCTGAACCGGAGTATTCCCAAGAATTCGATGCTCATGCATCATGTTGACTTTGTGGGAAATATCCTTTTCATTCCGGTATTTCTGATTGGGTTGGGCATGCTCATTAACCTGCAGGTACTTTTCACCAATTCTCACTTGTGGTATGTGGCGCTCATTTTGATAGTAACAGCCTTTGCCGGCAAGTGGCTGGCAGCTTTCCTGTCGGGCAAAATTCTGGGCTTCAGCCCCGGCCAACGGAATTTACTGTTTGGGCTTACTAGTTCCCATGCGGCCGCCACAGTGGCCATTATGTTCATTGGATTTGAAAAGGGCATGATTGACCAAACCTTGTTCTACGCGGCGGTTCTCATTATTATGGTAAGCAGCCTGGCGGCCACTTTATTAACCGAAAGAGCCGGCAAGCGGATGGTTCTGAATGCCAGTCTTACCCCGGAAATCCAACGATTTGAGCGGATACTGGTCCCTATTTCGAACCCTGCCACCATGTCGAACCTGATTGGTATTGCCAACTGTTTTCAGAAGGTGTACAACAGCGAGCCTATCTACATTCTGAGCATTGTGAACGAGAACTCGAGCTCCCGTGAGAATATCCTCCACCTCAGAGATACCCTGGAGCAGCATGTGGCCGATTTTAATTATCTGAACGAGAACCATAAAGTCATTACCCGTGTCGACTTAAGTATTTCCAGCGGGATTATAAGGGCGGCCAAGGAATACCTGGTATCCGACATTGTTTTCGGCTGGGGAGGGAAATCCACCGCTTCGCAGCGGATTTTTGGCAATACTTTTGATCACTTGTTTCTCAGCCTGCAAACCCTGTTCGCCGTGAACATCCGGGGGAGCCACTCCGAGTATCACCGTTTTATTGTTCATTTGCCTTCCCACTTGGAGTATGAGCCGGTTTTCCGCTCGCTGATCCGCAAAATCAATGCCCTGCCCAAGGCCGATGATCAACTGATTCTTCGCCCTGAAAGTAAGGTGGCAATTGATGCAATCAAAGAAATGCTTCCCAAGCGCAACCGCCACGAAATTCGTTATGAAAATACCGGTTTTAATGAGTATCTTACAGCTACCGACACGCTCCATATCTTCTTTTTGTTGCGAAAGCAGTCGGTGGCCTACAACGCGAAGAACAATGCACGGGTTCAAAAACTGCTTGCCTCCGGCTCTCCCTCTGAATTTATACTGGTGGTTCCGGGTTTTGAATAGCCCTGACAGGCGTGTCGGACACCCAAAATGGAAAGCTATTATGCTATGAAATTTGCTCAATCATTTATCAGCAAGTTCAAACCGTTGGTTCTAAGCTATCTTTCGGTTGGGGTGATCGGGATTATGGATTACAATACCACCTCCGACTTTTCATTCTCCATTTTTTACATTATTCCTATCGCCCTGTTTGCCTTACAAAGAAGAGCCACTTTGCGTAGTATTGTGCTTTTATGTGTACTGTCGACCATTTTCTGGTTTATCTCCGATTACAGTAACCGCAGCTATCCGCACTTTCTTTTCCCAATATGGAACTCGCTGGTACGACTGTGTATTTTTTTATTGATAGGGATTACGCTCCGTAAATACAGCGAAGGCACCCGGGAACAGGAAGAACTCAATGGAAGGCTACAGCAGCTCAACGAGGAAAAAAACCGCTTTATTGGCATTGCTGCGCACGATTTACGTTCGCCCATGGGTATGATCATCAATCTTACGGGGTTGTTAAAAAACGATCCTCAGCTTGCCGAAAAGCATTCCATACAGGATCTGTTTGCCGCCCTGCATCAAATCAGCCAAAACAACCTGAACCTGATCAATAACCTGCTGGACATTGCCAAAATAGAATCGGGCAAAATTGAGTTGCACCGGGTGGAATGCGACTACATCGCATTCATGAAGGAACAACTGGAGTACAACCAGCTGGTGGCCGGGAATAAGGAGATTACGATAGCGTTTACGAGTAATGTGGCTTCAGTGCATACCTCGTTCGACAGATCCTACCTTACCCAGGTAATCAATAACCTGATTTCCAATGCCGTTAAGTTCTCGAACCGGGGAAGCGCCATACACGTGAACGTGTTGGCAAACCCTGCGCAGATACGTACCGAGGTAATTGATTTTGGCAGGGGAATTAAGCAGGAGGAACAACGTTTACTGTTCAACTATTTTCAAAAAACAAGTACTACCTCAACCGAAGGCGAAAGAAGCACCGGACTCGGTCTGGCCATAGTAAAAAAGGTGATCCAGTCGCACCAGGGAAATATCGGGGTATCCAGCCAGCCCAATCAGGGATCGACCTTCTACTTTACACTGCCCATCCTTCCATAGAGGAGCAGGGTTGCACCATTCTAATTGCGTTGGTCGGAGTGTGAATCGTGGGGAGCTTTATTCTGAAGCGATTCCAACAGCAGGTATACCCAACCCAGAATGGCCAGTATGCCCACCACTGCCAGAAAAGTATGCAGCGTTCGTTCCAGCCGCCCTTTGTTTGTTGTATCGTACGGTTTCATAGGGGGTGATGAATTACAATTTAATTACCATATAGGGTTTACCCGGTAAGGCTCGGTAGATAGCCCGTAAATCGTCTACCGGCAGGATGATGCAGATTTCCGGGCAATAGTCCTGTTGCTGTAAGTGAATAAAGTGATCCAGCGAGCTTCGCAATTTGCCGTACCAAAGGTGGCTGTAGAAGTGGGTGCGTACCCGGCTATCGGGATGAGCCGTACGGTTATCCTGTTCCATAATTACCGCTATCTGATGCTCCAGGGAGAAGGCGACATAGGCGGGACTTTGCACCAGGGTATCGGGTTGCCAGGCGGTTTGAGCCGCTTCGAGCGTGTCCTTGGGCGCATCGCGAACCACTACCGGTTCTTTAACAATGGTGGCATACTGTGCCAGCACCTCCAGTGGTGCCGAAAACAGTTTCACTTCCAGGTTCAGCGGCAGGCGTTCCAGCAGTTTATCCACAGAGCGGATTTCGATGGGGGTCTGATGCAAGATTACGCCTTTAATACTAAGGCTCAGGGTACTGTCGGACAAGTTGAGAACCATTTGAATGGAATCGTCTTCCGATAATTGCAGCAAGGCTTCCTTAAAAGCCTTTTCCTTCACCAGAGTGGCCAAATCGGGGTCAAAGTAACTACTGTCGAAATGCTGGTTGAAGACCGTATCGGAGGCCAGTTGGTTCTTAAGCTGTTTCATTCTGTTTGCCGGTGCTATTGCCAAGGCAATTAACCATAATAACAGCACCAGACCCAGTAAGCTCCCTGCTACCCGAAACCATATTGTTTTCTTACTGGTGCCCATTGAATCACTATTGATCTGCATGTTCAAGCGTTTAGAAAATGTACACTTTAGATCCCTCCTGAAGCGATCGGTAGACCAGCTCCAGGTTCTCATCGTTCAAACGGATACAACCATGGGTAACCGGCAAACCCAGAAAACGCTGGTAGAGGGTTCCGTGGATGAGGTAACCCTTACCCAGGCTCAGGGCGTAGTCGCCCAGAACCCCGTACTCAAAACGGGTGTGATGGTTGGCCGATGGTACCGGCAGGCCTTCTTCAACAAAGGCCCAGTCGGGTTTTTTCCATACCGGCGACTTGGTTTTTCCCTGAATGCGGAATTCGCCTTTGGGGGTTTTAAACATCCATTGCTGGTTGTCGCCATTTTTAAGAAGTACATAGCTTCCGGTGGAACATTTGCCTTCCTTAACGGTATCCTGTCCTTTGTATAAGGAAAACTCGTTGGAGGCACTGTTTATAATGAGGTAGTACGACTTGGGACTCAGGGCAGTCAGCTTCTTATCCAGCCGGGTTATTTCTTTTTCGGTTTTAGTCCGTGCGGTGGCCAGTTGAAGTTCGTCGGGTTGGGCTCCCGGTGTCTCGTTTTCCATACTTACCCATATCAGGGCGCGGAGGGTTAGCGGCACAACTATCAGCAGCAGCAGTACGGTCAGGGTGTAAGCGTGTTCTTTCAGCCATCGTAACAGTTGCCCAAAGGCTTTTTTCGGAAGGCTGATGCCGGTGAAGAGGATCCCGGCCAGGTATTTTTCCATCGGTTTATAAACCGTTTCGGTTGAGGAATACATTTTTGTAATCATTGTACTGGGAATGAAAGTTCGTTGAACGATTTGGTAGAGCCTACTATGGTGACTTCGGTTCCTACGGGACACCGGCTGTACAGTTCGTCCATATCGGTATCGGAGAGGGCAATGCATCCATCGGTCCAGTCCGTTCCTTTGCCACCGTCGCCATGTATTTCAATCAGGTTACCAATACGGGCATTACGGGCGATGGTGCCCTGTTTTTTATTAAATGTAAATCGTTTCTTATCCTCCTCGTTGGGGTAATCCAACAGGAAGGCTTTGTGGTATTTGGTTTCGCCGTTCATTTTTTTATCCAATATCCGGTAGCGGCCTTCCGGAGTGGATTTGTCGCCCTGTTGTAATTTGTTTCCTACCCAATTGGCTCCCAACTCCACGCGGTAGGTATTGCGTACTTTACCATTTTGGTAAACCATCAGTTCACGGTGGAATTTGTCGATCACAATAACCGGTATCTGGTGTTTTCGGGAAGTTTGCACCGACTGTTTTACCAGTTTTTCCCATTTGGGATATTCCTCGAAATACGCGCTGAGTTTTTCCTGATAGTGGGACGAAACCTTGGTAATGACTATTTCCACGGAATCAAGTTTGGTCTTGCAGGAGGCATAGTTTTTATGTTTATAGGCCTGAAGACTCTCAGAATAAAGCAATTTGCATCGGGACAATTCGTCGCGGTGTTCTTTAACCACGGGAAAGTGGCCAAATTGATCTTCGAAGCTTTTTAATTGATCGCCAATGGTTTCGATACGCAGTTCAAGCAAGGCCTGGGTGCTGGAAATTTTCTTTCCGGCCTGCACAATGGATGCTTCACTGGCATGTATCGATTTTTCGGCCAGTTCCATTACATGGGTGTAAGAACGCGAAAGAAGAAAGCGGTCGTTCTGGTTCCTCCATTCCAACATCGCCGAATCGTAGTAAACGCTGGCCACCTGGTACGTTTCCACGGCATACCTGGGTGCTCCGGCACGTTGCGCCTCGTTTAATATCTTTCCGGCTTGACTAACCTCTGCTTCGGGAGGTGTTTCGGATTGCACCCGAATGATGACCCCTGCGGTGGCAATAAACAGCACAAGAATAGGAAGCGTCAGTTTCCAATGTTTCATAACTCACTCATCGTTTGAAAAAAACCCCGATTCCTTACTTACGGAATCGGGGTATCAATCGTTTTGTCGTTAGCCGACTACTTTTTTTTGCCTTTGTATTTTTCAATTACTTCGGTCAGTTCGGTATTTATAGCCGATGCTTTTTCTTTGGCAGCTTTTACCTTGTCGAGGGTAGCGATGTAGTCGCCGGTTTCGTACAGGGCAGTACTTTCGTTGATGGCAGTTTCTACTGCATCAATTTCTGCTTTGATAGCAACCAGGGCAGAAGTACCTTCTTTACCACGGGGAGCTTGTTGCACCAGCTGACGGTCTGATTCGATCAGCGCTTTCACTTCGGCAATGGTGTTTTGAATTTCCACTTTCAGTTCTTCCTTGCGGATTTCTGATTTTTGTTTCACTTCGCCGGCAAACTGAGCCACACGGATCAGTTGTTCTTTAGCAGGAGTGTAATTTTTGAAAAATTTCGATTTTTGAGTTTCGATGTTTACAGTGGCTATATTCATCGAATCCTGAAGGGCTACAAAAAGTTCGTGCACGTAGATGTCGGCACCAACAGTTTTAGCTGAATCAATGGCGGCAGCAGCTGCATCCATTTCGGCTTGGGGAAGTTTGGAACAGCTGGTTAACATAAAAACTGCCATTCCGAGGAATACCATACTCGTATAAATTCTTTTCATTCTAATAAAATATTTAATGGTTCTTTTACATAGTGACAGGGTACTCCTCAATACGGATTGCACCTGTCGGATTTAAATTATTTTGCCATTTAGACGCCCGTATTCCAACAAGTAACATAAAATCTGAAAAAATTTTTACACAATTCTATGCCAGGGGTTTACATGTGTGTATTCAGCCTTTATCAGCTGAACCGCATCTAAAAATGCGACCGGGGCGTTTCATTTATTTCCTGTTAAGAATACCTTTGTGACGAATCAAGACTGCGCCGCGGGTGAAAAACAAAGCCTATCTTACGGACGATGAAATTATCTTCAAAATCCGGAACGAAAATGCATCGAGGTATTTTGAGATCCTGTACGATCGGTACTACGGTAAGGTATTGGATAAGTGCTTTTCGTTTGTAAAAAAGAGAACCCTGGCCGAAGAACTTACCGAAGATATTTTCTCGAAAGTTTTTGAAAAACTGCCTTCGTTTAAGCAGCTCTCGACCTTTTCATCGTGGTTGTACTCCATTACCTACAACCATTGTATCGATTACCTGCGGGAAAAGAAAAAATTGCATTATCCCAATTGGAACCAGGAAAATGAGCTTCCCGAAATTATCGACGATTCCGAGGAAATTTCGGAAGCCATCAATTACGAGAACCTTAAGGCCGTTTTGGAGCTGATCCATCCCGAGGAAAAGGCGCTGATCCTGATGAAATACAACGATGACCTGACCATGAAACAAATTGGCCAAGCCTTGCGGATTAGTGAAGATGCCGCCAAAATGCGGTTGAAAAGAGCACGGGCAAGGGTTTTGTATCTGTATACCCAAAAATTTCTGACCCGTTGAAACCGTTACTTTGTGGTTCGATTACGTCAAAAACAAGAATGTAAGTATTACGCATGAAAGATTTCCTTAAAAAAATTATAGAAGGCAATGGTGCCTCCCCCTCGGAATTGTGTTTGCAAGCTTTCCATACCAATTTTTCCGATGCCATTAATGTGGAGTGGTTTCGAAAAAAAGAGGGATACGAAACCGTATTTTACCGGAACAGCCTGGAACATATAGCTCTTTTCAGCCCTAACGGCATCTTACTGGAATACCGCCAGAACCTTCCCACACCCTTTTTACCGCAAGCTATTAGGGACAAATCGTTGGAGAAGGGCGAGATTATGAACTCCGTACTTAAGAACAAGGGCAATGTGCTGGAATATGAGATTATTGCCCGGGACACCTTTGGAACCCGTTATTTGCTCTTGTTTTCCGACACGGGTGAAGTGCAGGAAGAAAAAGAACTTTAACCCCTCAGGCGGTGGATCGCCAATACTTTTCCACCCAGCTACGGGAACAACTTTAGGATATTCTTAGTACAAAAGGCCGGGTTTACTCACTCAGGGCATGCAACTCCTGCATCAGCTGATTCATTTTGCTTTTACCCAATCCCAGTTGATTGAGCCAGTCGGCCGAGCCGGCCAGTTGGGAGCAGGTGGCAATACCGGCATCCAGCAACAATCTCTTTTCCCGGCTGTTTAGACTATTCAGAATAGTGACCGGATAGATGCGGTATTTCTCGAGCAAATCTTTCAGTCCGGCACCATTCGGGTAATCCCAGGCCAGCATTTGCAGGCCCACACCGGCTGCGTAGGCAATCGAATCGGCCGAGAAACGAGTATTGGTTACCACCCAGGCAGTAAAGCGGAAATCGTGAAACTCGGGTAAATCGCGGCGTTTTCGCACAATATCTTCTACCCGCGAATTAACATACAGAGGCACCTGAATGCTTACCTGCTTCCCTTGCTCCTTATGGTATTTGCATTCGGCCAGGTGCTGTTCACTGCCCCGGGTGGCAATTACATCCATTTCGTGGGTCACACAAGGGCCTTCCACCACCACGCCCACTTCCACCTGGAAACCCTGCCGGGCAAATATCTGTCCCACCAGCGCTTCGAAAGGATATCCGGTAGGGCCAATTTCCAGCAGTGCTTCTTTCAAACGGTAACGGGCTGCGGGTGCATGCTGTTCTTTCCGCAGCAGGTCAAAAGCGCGGGTGTAAATCTTTTGGCTACTCACCCCCGCATAGACCCATTTTCCAATACGGTCGGTTATCCGCTTAACTGTATCGCCATCGGCGCCGGCATTAAGGAGCGATTGTTCCAGTTTATCCATACGAAACAGCTCCATATCGCCCGAAGCCTTCTGAATATATACCGGCTTACCCCGCCGGATAATCTGATTTTCCATAGCTCAAAATTGCTTGTGATGATACCACCTGGTATGGGGGTTGAAAATAGCTATTTATACTATTCGTTCTTAACAGAGGAGGAACAATTTGATATTGGCCTCATAACCGACGATCTGCATCTGCCACCAAAAGCTTCACTTCGCCAAACAGGTATTTGTGCAAAGTTCCTTTGGCATCTTCAATCTCCAATTCGCCCGATTCCGATACTCGGTTAAGGACACCCTCCAGGGTTGCCGGCCCTTTCAGGTAGCGAACCGGTTGCCCCAGCAGGAAGAGCTTATCAAGGTAATCCTGGTGTATTGCCTTGAATTTGGCTTGTATCAATTGTTGGTATCGATGGCCGATATGCGTAAGAACCTCTTTCAGCAGGGTGCGGATATCGGTTTCGATCCCCTTCAGCTGATGCAGCGAAACCGGATTCGGTAATCCTCCATAATCCGCCTGATTCACATTCAGCCCTATGCCTACCACCGAATTCTGAATCCGGGAACCCATCAAGGTGTTCTCGATTAGAATGCCGGCAATTTTTTGTCTGCCCACGTAAATATCATTGGGCCATTTGATTTGTGCCTGCACCTGCAGTTCCTGTAAGGTATCGGTAAGAGCCAGCGAAACAAACTGGGTAATACCAAAATGATGTTCCACCTCCAGCTGAGGTTGAAAAAGTATGCTGCATAACAGGTTCTTTCCGGCTTCGGCCTGCCAAATATTGCCCGATGTACCTCGCCCGGCTGTCTGGAAATCTGCCAAAATAACAGTGCCTTCCTTCACGTTTTGCCGCTGGCATTGTTCCTTTAGCTCGGAATTGGTAGAGTTAATTTGCTGGTAATGTATAACTTCGAAATTCACCGGCTCATTTCCTTTCCGTTAAAAACTATTTGCTTGTATTTGGTATTGTTATTGCTAATCGGATGTAAGAATAGAAAATATCTTTCATTACATTTGTGCAAATTTTAATACGAAGATAATCGATTGGCAAAGAAGAATTTACTTTTAGCGACAGTAATCGAGGGAATTCTCGATAAGAAGGGACAGGAAATAGTGGATATCGATCTGACTAAAATACACAGTGCACTTTGCGACCATTTTGTAGTCTGCCACGCCGAGTCGAATACTCAGGTGCTGGCCATTGCCGATTCGGTACAATCCAAGGTTAAGGAAGCATTACGGATAAATATCGGTCATCGCGAGGGGCTTGAAAATGCCACCTGGGTATTGCTGGATTTTTACGATGTAGTGGTTCATATTTTCCAAAGGGAAACCCGTCAGTACTATCAGTTGGAAGAACTTTGGGGCGATGCACAACAAAACCGTATTGAAGAAAGTTATTCATGAAAATTCATTCACATGTCAGATAAAACACAAAAACCCATTCGGGATCGCATGACCGGGAACCCTAACAGGAATGAACCAGGAGGGGGTGATAAAAAGAACCGCTACAATTCGTTGCTGGTGCCCATACTGATTGCCATGGCGGTGCTTTCCATTTATATAGTGAACAATGGAAAAGACCCGATTGAGTTGGAATGGAAGCAGCTTTCCGAAATGTTGGTCAATAAGGAAATCGAAAAGATTGTGGTGGTAAACCAGAGCTTTGCTGAGATTACTATCAAAAAGCAACTGCTCGACGACCCCAAATATAAAGAGGTACTCAACCGGGGCATGAGTCAGTTTGCCCGCACCGGTCCGCACTATAGCTATAAATTTGCCAATGCCGAGCGCTTCGAAGACGATATTCTGGAAGTTCAGGAGCAGGCCGGGCTGGAAAAGGGAGAAGTCATTCGACCCAAAGGAGAATTTCGGCAGGATCTTTTCAAGGACATCCTTTCCTGGATCTTCCCTATCATTATACTGGTAGTCATTTGGCTGATTATTTTCCGCCGCATGAGTGGTGCCGGTGGGGCAGGAGGTCCCGGGAACATATTTAATGTAGGAAAATCGAGAGCAAAAATTTTTGATAAGGATACTAGTGTAAAAGTAGATTTTAAAGATGTGGCGGGGCTCGAAGAAGCCAAGATTGAGGTGATGGAAATTGTAGAATTCCTGAAGAAACCCCAAAAATACACCGAACTGGGAGGCAAAATACCCAAAGGCGCTTTATTGGTGGGCCCTCCGGGAACGGGTAAAACCCTTTTAGCCAAGGCGGTTGCCGGCGAAGCCAATGTACCCTTCTTCTCCATGTCGGGTTCCGATTTTGTGGAAATGTTTGTAGGTGTAGGAGCTTCGCGTGTTCGCGACCTCTTTAAGCAAGCCAAAGAGAAATCGCCCTGCATAATTTTTATTGATGAAATTGATGCAATAGGGCGTGCACGGGGCAAAAATCCCAATATGGGAGCCAACGACGAACGGGAAAACACGCTCAACCAACTTCTTACCGAAATGGATGGCTTCGCCTCCAACTCCGGGGTAATTATTCTGGCGGCTACCAACCGTGCCGATATTCTGGACCGTGCCCTGATGCGCGCCGGACGGTTCGATCGTCAGATCCATGTGGAATTACCGGACATGAAAGAGCGCGTGGAGATTTTCAAAGTACACCTTCAGCCCCTGAAACTGCAAAAAGGCCTCAACACCGAGTTCCTGGCCAAGCAAACGCCCGGATTCTCCGGCGCCGATATCGCCAACGTCTGTAACGAGGCCGCGCTTATTGCTGCTCGTCAGGATAAGAAATTTGTGCAGAAACAGGATTTTCTGGATGCTATCGACCGTATTATTGGCGGTTTGGAGAAGAAAAACAAGATTATTACCCAACAGGAAAAACGCACCATAGCCTATCACGAGGCAGGTCATGCCACGGTGAGTTGGATGTTGGAACACGCCAGCCCCTTACTGAAAGTGACCATCATTCCCCGGGGCAAGGCACTGGGTGCTGCCTGGTACCTTCCGGAAGAACGTCAGATAACCACCCGAGAGCAATTGCTCGACGAAATGGCTTCGGCTTTGGGTGGACGCGCCTCGGAAGAACTGACTTTTGGACGCGTATCCACCGGTGCCCTTAACGACCTGGAAAAGGTGACCAAGCAAGCCTATGCCATGGTATCGTTTTTTGGGCTGAGCAAACGAATTGGAAACAAGAGCTTTTTCGACTCTTCGGGTCAAAGCGAGTATTCCTTTACCAAACCGTATAGCGAGAAAACCGCCGAAATCATTGATGATGAGGTTAGCCAGATCATTGATGAACAGTACGAACGTTCTAAAACTATTCTGAAAAAGTACAAGAAGGGATTGGAAGAACTTGCCGAACTGCTACTGGAGAAGGAAGTGATTTTTAGTGAAGATCTTGAACGGATCTTTGGCGAACGCAGGTTTGATCCCGACGAGATACCCATGGTGGAAAAGTTGATGGAAAACGATACGAAAAAGGCCACCAAAATCCGTAAAAGTCCCGTAAAAAAGAAGAAACATGAAGGGGGAGAATAGCTTCCTGAACTTCATAGTATAAGCCCTAAAAATGACAGGCAGTTATGCCTGTCATTTTGTTTATATTCGCAGATGGAAAAAAATTGGGTATGTATCTTTACTACCGACTTGGTTTACGAAGCCGAACTGGCTAAGGAAGTGCTCTTTGACCATGGAATTCAGGCGGTAACGATCAATAAAAAAGATTCCAATTACCTGTTTGGAGCCATTGAAATGTATGTAGACCGGAAACATGTTTTACGAGCCAAACATCTGATGGAAAATTTTAATACGCCCAATTCGCCAACCTGCGAATAATATAAAAGCAAGTACCGAATGAAAAATTTACTCCTGCGCTCACTCACCGGAAGTATCTATGTAGGAATCGTCCTTACGGCTCTCCTGGTGCATCCTTTGGCACTGATCCTCCTGAGCAGCCTGTTCTGTTTTCTGGCCATGCGCGAACTACTGGCCATGCAGCAGATACGTTCCGCAGTGCCCGTTTGGGTGGGGCTCCATACGGTTTTAACCGGGGGCACTGCCTTACTGATGTACTATCAGCCTCAATCGGATCGTTCCCTCATACTGCTGTTTGCCGGCTACATCATTTTGTTTGTTTCGGCGCTCTTTAATCGAAACGAAACCGAAGGTGTGCATTCTTTCCAGGTAAATACCAGTGCCTTGTTCTACATTACACTGCCCCTGTTGCTGATAAACCGTATACACAGCCAGGCAGCTGCCGATCAGATTCCCTACACACTTTTGCTGTTTGTGGGTATTTGGTCGAACGATAGTTTCGCCTACCTATTTGGGCGTAGCTTGGGGCGCCACAAACTTTTCGAACGCATTTCGCCGAAAAAGACCTGGGAGGGGTTTATGGGCGGACTGCTCGCCACCCTGGCGTTGGCCTGGGGCTACTCAGCCTGGTCGGGAACCCGCAGCCTGGCTTTTTGGTTGGGGTTTGGCTTGCTGGTTACGGTATCGGCCACACTGGGCGACCTGTTGGAATCGCTGTTAAAGCGTTCTGCCGGCGTAAAAGATTCCGGGAATCTGCTGCCCGGTCATGGTGGGCTGCTGGATCGTATCGATTCGCTGTTGTTTGTCAGTCCGGTCGTTTTTCTTTACCTTTCACTTAACTAAAATTGTCCGATATGTATTTTCACCGAGAGGGGCGTAACACCATCCTGTTGTCTCTGACCCTGCTGCTGGCCGGTGTGGCCGTTTGCTACCTGATTCGTCCGCATGTGCTTATCGGGGTTTTACTAATCCTTCCTTGGGCGGTGCTTTTGGGTTTGGTGCTTTGGTTCTTTCGGGTGCCACCCCGCAACTGTACGGCTACTGCCAACCAGGTTGTGGCACCTGCCGATGGCAAGGTGGTGGTGGTGGAAAAAACCACCGAGCCGGAATATCTGAAGGACGAGCGAATTCAGATTTCCATCTTTATGTCGCCCCTAAACGTACACCAGAACGTATTTCCGGTTAGTGGTGAAGTGAGCTATACGAAGTATCACAAGGGTAAGTACCTGGTAGCGTGGCACCCCAAATCGTCGGAATTGAACGAACGGGCTACTGTGGTTGTGAAACAGCCCAATGGTACCGAGGTGCTTTTCCGGCAAATTGCGGGTGCGGTGGCGCGCCGGATCTGTTCCTATCCCAAAGCGGGCGATTCAGCTCGTGCCGGTGACGAAATGGGTTTTATCAAGTTTGGCTCGAGAGTGGATGTATTCCTGCCCCTCAACGCCGAAATACGGGTTAATATCGGCGATATCACGCGCAATTCCGAAACGGTGCTGGCCGTTATTCCAGATTAGGAAGGCAACCGCATCCGCAAATCAATAGGGGCATATCCATTAGGGACTGCAAGCTGTAATGCCGAATTGTTGTAGATCTGGCTGGGTTCTTTCTGTAATTGGGTACGAATAAAGGGAAGGGTTGGGCGATTAACTTTTTTTAACTGCCATTTTATCCTTTTGCTTTGCCAAGATTGAACAAACAGCAACTTTTTTCAGTTTCTTTATTGATAAAAATCAAAAATAACAAACATGAAAAAATTACTCGCTATTGCAGCTTTGGCAACTTTTGTATCGTTCTCTGTTGCTGCTCTGGCAGCAGAACCGGAATCTTCGGCCAAAACCGAACAAAGCAAATGCTGCGCAAAGAAAACATGTCCCAAGGACAGCACCAAAACCACTTGTTGCAAAAAAGAAGCGAGTTCCTGTACCAAACAGTAACAGGAGTTTCGACTAAATAAAAGGCTTTCCACCCGTTGGGAGGCTTTTTATTTGAGTGGTAAGTATTCCGAACCGAGTTAAGCGAAAGAATATGCCTCTTTCCGACCTTAAACTTTCTCCTTGATTCTTTTAAGCCTATCGATCACAACGAAATATATCGCAGTATTTTATTACGGTCAGGTATTCGTTGGGTTCCAAGCCGGCACGAAGCGTTTCTGTATCCACAACATTCAAACGCGAAAGTGTATAGCCCTTATAGGATGACTTCTTGGCCGGATCCAAGTGGGATAATATAATGCCATACTGTACAAGATAATAGGTATCACCTGATTTTCGGTATACTTTGGTAAATGCGTTTGCTATTTGTTTTGGATCTCTCACGGGGAGAATATTCAGCTCTTCGTCCAGTGCTGGAACCAAGATCATGTTGGGTGGCGACTGGAGATGAGTAATGATACTGTCGTGGTATAGGGAAATAAGTAGCGTATCCTTGCTTTCTGAATGGGCCTCTTTAACCCTTTTATAGCTGAACGCATAGCTGGAACGTAGCGCCTTCTTAGGACTTAATACCGTTATGGTGTCAATCATCAAAACGGGATTAAAATCTACCACTTTCTCATCCACGGTATCCAATTCGCCTTCCATATTGTAAACATGCATACTGAGAATGTTGGTGGTATCGTACACCAAGGTTGCAGGAAACTCAGTAATTGCGGGCTGATTTCTGGAGCAACTGATCCCTAGCAGGAAGGCAGTTAAAACAAGAAATGTTGTTTTCATAAATGATACGCTGTTAGTAGGAAGCCATTGACAAACTGGTACTAAATTGAAATCCTTCGGGGGAGTATGCCCCCAACCGAAAAACTCGAAAGGGAACTCATCACTGCCTGAATCGTCTTTCTGCCAGTATTGCGATCGCAAAGATATACGAAAATTCTTATGGCAAATGCTGCTCCAGGGTTCGCAGCTCGTTTCTCTTTTCCATATTGCCTACCGGATTTTCGATAAGGGGCAGGGAACTGGCCAGCGGCTTGCGTACCGGACTGATCTCAATTTCTTTCAACAACATGGCCTTGGGCAAAATAAAACTGGCGGGTATGCCGGAACCGTATTTGTCGGTTCGACTTGGCGATATCAGTGTATTATGAACCAGTGTTTCGCTCGAAAAGCCCGGAGAACGTTTAAGCGAATACAGGTTCAGGTTGCTGAGTTTTATGGCATGAACCAGTTCCTCCTGTCCGGTTTCCAGGTCGACCTTGTAAAAATTATAGGGTTTTTGCGACCCTCCAGTGGGCAGGTTTTTAATGAGGATCGCATACTCAAGGCCTGCTTCGCGTGCCTGCCTGATGAGTTCCTGTTTGAGCGAATCGAAAGGCTGTGCTTCTCTGGCTTCGATGTGGATCACCCCGGGGCCTGCCTGTTTGGACAGCCCTTCGGAACTGTAGTTCAACCGCATATGCCCGTTGGAATGGGGCACCTCACGCGATGGTGTGCGGCCGTTCAGCAGGGTTTTTAGCACCCCGCTTTCAACCAAAACCAACTCCTCCGGGGGCACTACCCCCTCGGCATCTATTGGCGAATACCCAACCAGTGGTACCCCATTGCATTCCTTTTGGCCGGGGGTGGAGCGCACGGTAAGCTGTTTGTCGAGGATGGACTTGCCCACCTTGGCTTGCAGGCTGTTGCTGTTTTCGTTGTAGTATACCTTTTGTTCGCTGCCGCTTTGTAAAGTTTCACGCTGCGAAATCAGACCATCGGAACCCTCGAAGAGGAATTTTTCAATTGTTTCGGCAGCTACTTCGCCCGACAACAGCACCGGGCCAAAGTATTCGTCGTCGAAGCGGGGTGCCTGCTGCAGCGCCATGATATTTTCGGCTACAGCACGAATATCGGCAATCAGGGACTGGGTGTCGGGTAATTGTTTCGGTTCATTTACCAGGTAGTGCAGCACTTTGTTCAGCGGGTCGCTGTCGTCGGTCATGCTGCCGGCCTGTATGGTCAGGCTGACCAGCTGAAAAGGAAATTGTACTTCGGTGCCTTCGGTATTCACAAAGTATACCGTGGCCTGCATGGCTTCCAGGGTAACCCTCGAGGAATAAATAGCCGGGTAATCGAGAAATACCGCAGACAGTTGTCGGGCGGTGTTTTCGAGTTGTTCGGTTTGGAACGGTCTGAACTGGTAACGGAATCTCTGTTGAACCGGGTTCTCGCGGCTAAAATCGTCGATTTGTAAATCCGATTGTTGAATTTGCCCGTTTTCTATTAAAGCCTTTTTCTTTTTGTAGCTGTGCAAGGCCGAATAAAAAACATCGTTGGTCGTCAGCCATAAAGAGCGCCGAATGCCTTCGTAATCGTTCTCAATGGGCATCTCGGTACGTTGCCGGTAAACGGCATTTTCCATTTCGGTGGTACTGAAATTTTCATCGTTCATGCGGTAATCGCCCACCAGCAACCGAACGAGCCAGTCCTTATGCTGATCTTGCCGCGACAGCTGCAAAGCTCCCAGGCTGGCGCTCACCTGCACCTGGTTGATATCGTTGAGGGTATACGCAATATAAAAAGGTTTTTGATTGCCTTCGAGTACCAGTTCCTGCTGATTCCGTTGCAATTCATCGTGTAGAGCCGAAAGAATCAAGCTGTCGGAAGCGGTTTGTGCAGTACCCTGTACGGCAGTAACCAGACAGGTAACGGCCCATACGAAGGTCGCCTTACGGTATTTGTATCGTGTTGTATTCATCATCCTTTCAGTTTTTTACCGGGCGGGGCAGAACCGGTAGTTTACTTTCGAACTCCGGAGTCTTCTGCGTTTCTATCTTCTTAACAAAAACCGCGGGGGCAATGGTGGTAACCGGTACAAAACCCGACTCGGCACCACAAAAGCCCGTAAATAGGTCCGGAGTGTCGCCACCCGCCAGAATGTTGGAGAACATGGTGAGCGGAGTTCCAATCAGATCTACCCCGGTTACCATTTCATCGGGACGGCCATCGACATAAATTCGGTATACTTCAGTAGGGTTTACGTTGAAAACATTTGCATTATAGCGATCGGTATACGTTAGGCCGCCCACCACTTCTTTAAAATAGTAGCCATATTCCTTCTTCTGCTTTTTACATTCCCTGATCAGCATTTTACGAAGTTCTTCCTCACTATGGCCTTCGGTATTTTCAACAATCAGGTTCGATTGGCGCGACACCGGTGCATATCCCGGCTGGGCACGGCCATGGCCATTGGAATGGGCAAATTCGCGGGTAGGCCGGCGCGACATCAGAAACTCGTTGAGGCGGCCTTCCTTCACCACCACAACTGGTTGTCCTGCAATACCCTGGTCGTCGAATTTATAGTGGCCGATTAAGGGTAGCCCGTTAAAGTGGGTCTTTTCCGGATCGGAATATACATTGAATGTTTTGGGGAGTAACAGGTCGCCTACTTTGTCTTTGAACGTTTGGCCGTCGTCGGCATTTTCGAGGCGATGGCCTTCAATGCGGTGTCCGAATATTTCGTGGAAGAATACCCCGGCTGCGGCAGGCGAAAGAATGGCGGGCCCGGCATAGGGTTCGGCCATTGGGGCATCGCGCAGGGTTCGCAGGGTTTGATACAGCGTCTTCATATCGGCCAGGATGCTTTCGTGGCAGGGCAGGCCTGAGGGGGTCAATGCCGTGTAGGAGTGTTGCAACGGGAGGATGGTTCCGTCCTTATGCTGAATACTCACCATAAATTGTAGCTGGCAGTATTGCTGATTTTGAACAATCTGGCTGTTTTCGGTCGAAAGAAAGTAGCGCCTTTGGGTAACAAACCGGATGGATGCTTCGCTGTGAAATACCAGTGAATCTTGAGCAAAGTAGCCGGTGTAATCTTTCAGGCGCCGGCTCCATTCATCGGCATCGAAGGCCAGAGATTCGCCAGGCAGCGTTTCCTCCACATAATGCACCGAAGGTTCTTTGGAGAAATCGGGTAGCAGGCTTTTTTGTTCCTCATAAGCCGGGTTCGACCGGCGTGAGGCATAACTTGCCGAAGCATTGCGATATGCTTTATCGGTAAGCCGCCAGATAACTTGTTTTACGGCTTCCGGAACATTCTCAATAGGAAGTGCAGTGCCATACACCTCCATCTGATCGGAACCGGAGGGAGATCCTTTGAAGTCGTGAGTATTATCAAACTGGTAATCGCCAACGCGCAACATCAGCGTGAAGAGACGACTTTGGGAGTCGTCCTTTTGGGTAAGGCTTCCAAACGAACTGACCAGAATGTGATTGGTGACATCGTCCACGCGGTAATCCATGTAGTACGGAGGGGGATCCTGTTGCACCAGCGCCTCCTGTTCGCGTTGCATTTCGTCCTGAAGAATAGTGAGCAACGCATCGTCGGAAGCGTTTAGCGCCAGGGCAACGCACAGCAGACCTGCTGCCCATATCCCAATTTTTGTGTCTCGGGTGTATTCCATTGTTTCTTTTTACAGATCCGTATTCCAACGGATAGAATGCTTTTCAGAGTGCCTCCGACAAATATGGAACCAAAATTTGAGAGTACCTTCATAATTTGTGTTAATAAGACGGGAGTGACGCCGGAAGGGGTGCTGACGAATCAGAACCGGGAGTTTCATGCTGATTGCCTCATGGGAATGTGCAGGACGTTCAACTCGACCTGTACTGTAAAACCCCTGTTAGCCGTATTTTCAGATCCTACAAGGGCTCTTATTTCTGAATGCCAGTGAAATAATTAGAGTATTTTATACTTTTATTATCCATATGGTGTCCCGTATCAAAATAAAATCCTACATTTGCTTCGCATTGGTTTTCGAATCAACCCATCTTTTCAACGTTAAAGATGCTGAAATTAAAAGGGAATGCCGTTTAAATCGGCAACAGTTCCCGCTGCTGTGATCCCGGTTCTGCTTTGCGCGGAATCCGTGTTTTTGGAATCTACAGCCACTGCCCCGGCAGCTCCGGGGTGGGAAGGCGTCCAAAAACGGGAAAGTCAGAAGACCTGCCAGTGCCATGCGTGTTTTAATCTGCGGTGAACAGATCGTATTGGCATTGTTTTTCCGAAACATCCCCGTACCCTCCCCAACCGCTTCATGCTAAAACACCTTTGCTACAGTATCCTGTGCAATTGCCGCCAGCTTTACTGTTGATACGGTGAAATATCAACTCTTACGATAAACTATGATGAAGCACTTTTACTTTTTTCTCAACGCCGCCCTTATTGCGTGGCTCCTTAGCACTCCCTTGGTGCAAGCTCAAACCAAATCAACCTTCGAAGAACTGCTGACCGACCCATCGACCTATTGGAACGGGCAGACCTCCAGCTACGGCTCTTACCGTTCAACGGTTCGCGATTCCAATCTGGTGTTTTTCAATTCTTTCAGCCGTAACAATTACGGCTGGGGCCTCAGCGAAAGCTGGAGCGGAATGGCCTATTCGCGTATGCAGGACGATACCACTGCCGGATATACCAACCAGTACAGCGCCATTACAGCCGGAGGTGCCCTGGGCTCCGAAAACTATGCCACTTTCTATGTGGGAATGAGCCCCGTATACGTGGCACTCACCAAAAGCTCCACGCTCGACTCGGTATACATTACCAATGCCACTTATACCTACCTTTCCATGCGCGAAGGGGACATGTTCTCGAAACAATTCGGGGGAACCACCGGCGATGATCCCGACTCGTTGGTACTGATTATACGTGGTATTAAAAATGGATCCTACACCGACTCCGTCTATTTCTACCTGGCCGATTACACCGATGCCAACCCCAATAACGACTACCTGGTAGACGAATGGGCAAAGGTGGAACTTACCCCGCTGGGCGAAGTGGACAGCCTGGAAATGGACCTCATCTCGTCCGATATGGGTGTTTGGGGCATGCGCACCCCGGCCTATTTCTGCATGGACAACCTGGGAGGTGCCACCTTCGATACCTTGCCTTACACCTCGGGCGATTATTGGAATGGTAAGTCGGCTTGCTTTGGTTCCTACACCACATCCTTTACCAACGGACTGGCTCGTTTTTCCAACCACTTTGCGATTAACGATTACGGTTGGGGCGCTGCCGAAACTTTTACCGGATTTGCCTATTCCAATATGGAGGATGCACTTACCCCCGGTTACAACAATCAGTACAGCGCCTATCCGGCTGCCGGAGCCAACGGCTCGTACAACTATGCCCTGTGCAACAACTACAACGGAACCGATACGTTGAAACTGAATGAGGCCATTACGGTGTCCGGTGCTTTTATAACCAACGGCACCTATGCGGTACTGTCCATGCAACAGGGCGATATGTTTGCCAAAAAATTCGGAGGCGAAAGTGGTAACGACCCCGATTGGTTCCTTCTGACCGTTCAGGGGCTAAATGCCGGTATCGTATCCGATACCGTGGAATTCTACCTGGCGGACTTCCGCTTTGCCGATAACAGCCTGGATTATATCGTTACCGACTGGGAATTTGTCGATTTCAGTGCCTTGGGCAACGTAGATCAACTGGTGTTCAGCCTGTCATCGTCCGACGCAGGAATGTTCGGAATGAACACTCCGGCCTACTTCTTCCTGGACGACTTCAACGACTGGGGTCCCGTAGTGGTTTCGCCCATTGCCGATATCGAGGTGGACACCAACGCAGCGACACAAATTATTGACCTGAGTGGTACTTTTACCGACCCCGACGACAACAATGCCCTTATCAGCCTGCACATTGCCGATAACAAAAACAGCAACCTGGTGATGGCCAGCCTGAACGGTACCGAACTGAGCCTTTCCTTTGCACGGAATGCATCCGGAAGTTCCGAAATCATTGTGGAAGCTCTGTCCAACGGACAACAGGTTACCGATACCTTTACCGTAAGCGTGAGCCCGGCATTGGAGCTTTACAACCACAGGCTGGCTTCGGTGGCCGTGTATCCCAACCCGACCAGCGAAAGCATTCATCTGACGGGACTGCAAGCAGGCAACTGTCAACTCACCCTGATGAACAGCATGGGACAGGTAGTACTTCATCAGGAAATTACCGCCAACACTGCTACTATTAACCTGGAATCCTATCCGGCCGGGGTGTACCATTTGATGATCTCGGACGAAAACGAACACATCTGCCAACAAATAATAAAACAATAACAAGGGGTAACCTCAACGATCCCGGGATGGCCGGGGATGTATCATTCTCCACCCACCACCGGGAAAAGTGTACAGAACGTGTAGCAGACGTTCTGTACGCTTCCTTCATAAAATAACTGACTATGTATACCTACATGAAGTTGACAGTATCTTTTCTGCTGCTTGCAACGGTTGGTTTCAGCCTGGCCAACGGAGCCGTTTATGCTCCGGCAGCTGGCGAGCCCGGCAGTACCGCCATTCACAAAGACAGTGCCGTATTCACCCAGTGGGCCACGGCGTGCCGCGTAGAACGGGGTTACCTAAAAATTTCCGACACCACGCTTACCGATAACGATACCAACCGGGCATCGCACGGTGCCGATACCAACGGTATTGGCAAAGCCGATGGACTGCTGGTAAGCCTGGGCGATGGTGGCAGAGCTACCTTGCAGTTTGATCGTCCGATAACCAACGTGGAAGGCCCCGATTTTGCGGTGTTCGAAAACTCGTTTAAAAACAACATGGAAGCGCCCTTTCAGTATTTTCTGGAACTGGCCTTTGTAGAGGTAAGCAGCGATGGCGTGTACTTTGTTCGCTTCCCGGCCTACTCCGAAACCCCGGCACTGTCTCAGATCGGAACCTTCGGACAGCTTGATCCGACCCGGATCCATAATCTGGCGGGCAAATACAACCTGTTCTACGGAACGCCTTTCGACCTATCCGATTTACTGGATAGTTCCGGAATTGATTTGAATGCCATAACCCATATACGGGTGGTGGATGTGATAGGCTCCACCAGCGCCCGGTATGCCAGCCTCGACTGCCTGAGCCGCCCGATTAACGATCCCTGGCCAACGCCCTTTGCCAGTTGTGGTTTCGACCTTGATGCCGTAGGGGTATTGGGCGAAACTTCGAACCCAACAGCCATACCGGACAGTGGACACAAAACCGGCTCCTGGATGTATCCGAACCCGGTTTCGTTGGGCAGCACCTTGCACCTGCAGCTTCCATCCGATGTGTTGTGCACGAATCCCCTTCAGCTGACATTAACCGACCCCCGTGGACAGCGGATATACCAACAGAAGCTGGATCCCGAAGAGGAAATCACGATTGAACTTCCTGCCCGGATCCTACCCGGTGTGTATGTAGTGTCCCTATCGGGCGGAAGTTATTTTCAAAGTACCCTGCTACAATTACTTCCCTAAAAATTTATCCGAAACGGCATGCCCATTCGATACGCATTCTACCTGCTTTTCTGCCTTGCGGCTGCAATACCGGCCTCAGGACAGGGTATAGTCGATTCGGTTTTTAGCCTGCAACCGGTAGCAATTTCATCCGCCCGACTGTTTACCAAGGAAGAGGCGGGTACGAAGGAGACCCGGGTCGACTCGCTGGTTCTTCTGGAAAAAATTAACCTTTCGCTTTCCGATGTCCTCGCCGAAAACACTACTGTGTACATTAAGGATTACGGCCGGGGCGCTCTGGCAACAGCTTCATTTCGCGGCACCTCACCCACTCACACCCAGGTATCGTGGAACGGACTCAACATTAACTCCCCCATGCTGGGCATGGTCGATTTTTCGCTGATCCCGGTATACATTGTCGACGAGCTTTCGCTGCAGCACGGTGCCGCTTCGGTAAGCGAGCACAGCGGCGGGTTGGGAGGCCATATCGCCATCGATAATAATGTGAACTGGAACAACACCCTCAGTGGTCGCTACTATCAGGGTTTGGGCAGCTTTGCCACCTTCGATGAATTTGCCCAGATCAACCTGGGGAATAAAAAACTGCAGTCAAAAACCCGCGCTTACTACAACTACTCGAAAAACAACTACCCTTTTATCAACAAGCAGCAGGGTACTATCGACCCGCGCACCGGCGAAATTGTGAACCCCACAGCAGAAAACCTCGATGCCGACTTTGCCAAAAAAGGCTTTCAGCAGGAAATTTATTTTAAACCGGCATCCCATATTGTAGCCTCTGCCCGGGTGTGGGGTCAGGATGCCCACCGAAGCATTCCCAATGTACTCAGTTACGAAGGCAGCGATACCACCTACAAAAAGAACCGCCAAAACGACCGTACCCTTAAAGGGGTAGTGGATGGCAATTATTACGGCGATGCCTTTCGGGTAAAATGGAAGAGCGGGGTAGACTATCAGCAGTTGCTGTACGTACTGAAAATAAAAAACGGCGCCCAGCCCGAACAGCAACCGGTAAATTCGGGAAGCACCATGCTGAGCCAGGTTAACGAACTGAAACTGGAATACGATCTGCTACCCTCCATCCGGATCAAGGCCAGTGCCGATGCCAACTATTTTAATATTTCCACACAGGATTCGGTAACCCATCTGGGCTATCGGGAAGAACGTATGGAATATAGTATATATGGTGGGCTTTATTTTTCACTCACCCATAAACTGAACCTTTCGCTTGAATTACGAAAAGACTGGCTGCCCTCAACCCTGACTCCGCTCATCTACCAGGCCGGATTCAGCTATAAACCCTTTGTACAACATGAGCTGGTTGTAAAGACCAGCGTATCGCGCAATTTTCATAACCCCACCCTCAACGACCTTTACTGGCAGCCCGGTGGTAACCCCAACTTGCTGCCCGAACAGGGCTATACGCTGGAAGGAGGGTTGGATTACGCCTTAATTGGCCGAAATAAAAAACTGGAAACCCAACTTTCCGCTTACTATTCCGATATCGACAACTGGATACAGTGGCTTCCTAATATTAAAGGATACTGGGAAGCACAAAATCTTCGCAATGTACTTTCGCGTGGCATAGAGCTGAATGTAAAAGCTTCTATGGAGGTGGCACACTGGCAGTGGAGTGCCCAGGGATGCTATGCACTCACCCGCACCACCAGCACCGAAGCCATCCATCAGATACACGGTTCGGAGGGCAATCAGCTGCCCTTTATTCCGGCACACTCGGGAAATGCGCTTCTTTCGGCTGACTATCTGGGGTTCTACCTGCATTACCAATACCAGTATATCGGGGTGCGAAACATGTTGAACTCCAACTACGAAACCCTCGATGATGCCTTCCCCTTCTACCGCCTGTACGCACTGCACCTGAGTGGGATCTCCGTGGGTAAGGATCTGAAATTGCATCGTTTGGGATTGGGCGCCGAACTGAAGGTGTCCAACCTGTATAACGAGACTTACCGCAACGTGCTCAACCGCTTTATGCCCGGGCGCAGCTACACCCTTTTGCTTAAACTTCGCTTTTAATATGCTACGTGGATACTTTGCCCTGTTGTTTCCCCTGATCTTGTTCTCCATGGCCTGCATGGACGATGAGGCCTGGTACGACCTGAATGTGTCCATTCAGCCCCAGGCTGATACAGCCCAGACCGATACTTTGCAGTACCGGAAGCCTATCGGTGTATTTATTACCCACGAAGGCAACTTTATGTACGACAATGCTTCCCTCTCTTACTACGACATTGAGCAGAAACAGGTCTATAACCATGTATTCTATAACGTTAACCACCTGCCCCTGGGCGATGTGGCTCAGTCGATGTCCCTGCACGACAGCCTGGGCTATATTGTGGTAAACAACAGTGGAAAAATCTATGTTATTAACGTGTACAACTACCAGTATGTAGGAAAAATTACCGGTTTGGTTTCGCCCCGGTACATCCACTTTATCAGCGATACCAAAGCTTACGTAAGCGATTTGTATGCCAAGTCCATTGCCATAGTCAATCCCAAAACCCTGGAGGTGACCGGTTCCATCAGTGTGGACAACCACAACCCTTCGTTTTATCAGCACGCCACAGAGCAAATGGTTGCCTTTGGCCGGTACGTGTTTACCAACTGTTGGAGCTACGACGATAAAATTCTTGTTATTGACACCGAGGCCGATCGTCTGGTCGACTCTCTGACCGTTTTAAAACAACCCAATTCCATGGTGCTGGATAAGTATAACAAGCTGTGGGTGGCCTGCGACGGAGGGCATCAGGGCAGTGCTTATGGTTACGATACCCCGGGCCTCGTGAAGATTGATGCCGAAACACGCACCATTGAGAAAATATTTTCTTTCGACCTGGAAGATGGAGTCAGCGAATTGTGCAGCAACGGTACCGGCGACACCCTGTTCTTCCTCAACCGGCACGTATACCGCCATGCTGTTGTCTCCGAATCGGCACCGGAGGTACTGATTGAAAGCAGCTACGAACCGGGCTACACCGGGGGCTTTTACGGCCTGGGAGTTGACCCTGCAACTTCCGAAATTTATATCGCCGATGCCCAGGATTATATTCAGCGTGGTGTGGTATACCGATACAGTTCCAGGGGTAAGCTCATTGATGAATTTTCGGTGGGTATTGCACCGGGGAGTTTTTGTTTCAAACTGGCAAGACAGTAAACGGACTCCACGGAATTGAACTCATCCGTTTCATTGGGTTTCTTCCATGGATGTTGGCAAAGCCTTTTGGAACTTTTTCCGTATGGCCTTCAGTACCAGAAATACCACTATCCCACTAAAAACAAGCGTAAGCCAGGAGGTAAAAACCGGGCTGCCGGAAAATTTGTCCTGACCCTGTACAGCAATCCAAAAAGCGAAACCCACAGCAATCAGGTTGTTGATAAAATGGGCCAGCACCGGCACCCAAATGGTGCGGCTCCAAAAGTACAGGTAGCCAAACAACCCCCCCAAAACCAGCCGGGGAATAAACCCAAAAAACTGCATGTGTATGGCGCTGAAAATTGCAGCAACCACCCAAATACTTACATGCACGTTGCGAAACCATTGGCCGAAAAGCGGCTGCAACACCCCGCGGAATAAGAATTCTTCGGCCACTGCAGGCAGTATAGCCATGATCGCTATGTTGATCAGCAGATTCAACCCGCTTGCCGAGGCCAGCATATTTTGGCTGAGCTGGTTTCTCAGGTCTTCCATGGTGCGTAAATGCTGCTCCAGGTAGCTCCATTTTTCAGGGAAGGATACCGATGCATTCCAGGAAATGAGTTTCTCCATCAGGGGCATACCGGTTGTCATCAGCACAACCAACATGGCCAATACGGACCCCCATTGGTGCTGACGAACCCATTTAAAGGAATCTTCGGTGCGCAGGAACAAACAATTCGCCAGCAGCGCCGGCAGTAAAAACAGACCTACGGTTTGCACCCCCTGAAAATAGCGTACCAGGCTTACAGGACTGTTCTGGAACCCCGATTCGGCCAAAGCCTGCACTTCGGCAAAAGGCATCTGAAACAGCACTGCCGCCAACACCATCCCGATAAAACTCACCAGCGTTAAGCAGGTACCCATCAGTACAATCAGAAAAAGAAATTGCCGGCCGGGCGAAGCATCGGAAAAAAGCTGGCGCAGCATTCCCCAGGCTGTAAAGGAGTTCTCCATAGAAAAATATATTTTTGCACGAAATTACATGAACCACAAACAATACGCAATGAGAAATGTGGAAGATGCCAAAACCAGGTGTTGCGCCATTACGCTCAACCCATAAGGCTTTTGCTACGGTACTTCGTGCTATTTTCACCTTGCTGCTTTAAATTACGATTTTGGTTAAAATTGGAACTATAGAACTGGGCCATCAGCCCATATTTCTGGCACCTATGGAAGATGTTACGGATCCTTCATTCCGTTTCGTGTGCAAACATTTTGGTGCCGATGTGGTGTATACCGAGTTTATTTCTTCGGACGGGCTCATACGCGATGGCCACAAAAGTGTTGAAAAGCTGCGAATTTACGATTACGAACGCCCCATAGGCATACAGATATACGGACATCTGATTGATGCCATGGTCGAATCGGCACAGATTGTGGAACAGGCCAACCCCGATTTTATTGATATCAACTTTGGCTGCCCGGTAAAAAAAATCGCGCGGCGGGGTGCAGGCTCGGGTATGTTGCAAAACATTCCCCTGCTTCTGGAAATGACTCAGGCCATTGTAAAGGCCGTTAAAAAACCGGTAACCGTTAAAACCCGTTTGGGCTGGGACGACGACAGCAAAATAATTGTTCCGCTGGCCGAGCAACTGCAGGATACCGGAATACAGGCACTGACCATTCATGGGAGAACACGTGCACAAATGTACAAAGGCGAAGCCGACTGGACCCTGATTGGCGAAGTGAAAAACAACCCCCGCATGAAGATCCCCATTATTGGCAATGGCGACATCGTAAGTCCCGAAGGAGCCAAAAAAGCATTCGATACCTACGGGGTCGACGGGATTATGATAGGAAGAGCTGCCGTAGGGCAACCCTGGATCTTCCGCGACGTTAAGCATTATCTGCAAACCGGAGAATACGCCGCTCCGCTTACCTTGTCCGAGAAGGTGGACCTGGCAAAACTCCATTTCGAAAAATCCATTGAATTCAAAGGCGAAGTGGTAGGGATATACGAAATGCGCCGCCACTTCTCAAACTACTTTAAAGGCCTTCCCCATTTTAAGGACATGCGCCTTAAGCTGGTTACCGAGAAAAACCCGAAACTCATCCCTCATCTACTGGATGAAATAAAAGAAAAATGGAATTATCAGGATGCCGGGGCGGGGTCGGAGCCAAACTAACTTCAGAATTTGATAAATGGCTAATTTTCTATATTTTGGCTCCTACCTATCAACGGTACATTGTATGAAAACTTCAATTACATCACGGACGCTACTTTTTTTCGTTTGTGTGACCATGGCATCCGTAAGTTCATTCGCTAAAAAAGACAAGTTCTGTGATGGGTACATAATCACAGTTAAAGGAGATACAATTCATGGGGCATTACAGTTTTACGATTGGGAAACCAGCTGCAAAAAGGTAACCCTCATGATGGATAGTACAACAACCAGAGATTATAAACCCGCACAGCTGAATGGATATCAGCGTGGCGAAGAACGATTTATTGCTTGCTCCTTTAAAAAAGGCGGCGATGCTCCGGAACAAGTGAACCAAGTTTTTCTTAAAGTTATAAGAGAAGGAATAGTTTCTTATTACGAACATACCTACATTGTCTACCTTAATAATGCAAATCCGAGTTATGTCAAAGACAGATACTTGCTTCGGAATGGAGAGGAATTGTTTAAGGTTCGGCCACTAAAATTCCGTAAAGAAGGCAGTCAGTATTTTTCCGATTATCCGCAGTTAGCACAAATGATCTCCTCGACAAAATTAATACATACACAGTTGGATTATATTGTAGATCAGTACAATAAAAAGATGACGCCATAGAATAAAAGGCGTAAGAAACTAACAAAGTTTACCGCGTCATAAAAAAGAAAGTTCCCAGTTCATCCTTTATACCTGAAATACGCCCAAACTCGGGTTTTTGAGCGGAATTGCCACCTACCGTAAGTTGTACGCGTTTGGCAATGGCATCAATCGAAACACAATCGTCGTCGTTGTTGAGTAAGGTATTTACAAACGATTGGGTAAACAGCGAATTATCGTAGGCATACCCCGAACCGGAAGAAGTAAGCACCTGCGCCGATCGTTTTTCGGCACGATTGGTTTCCTGGCAGCTTACACTTTCAACAGGCGACCGAAGGGCTTCGCAGAAGGCCGGGCCGGTTTCGCAGGCATCGCTCACCACCAGTATGTGTTTTAGCGACGGATAGGAATACAAGGATGCTTTCAGGGCATTGATGTTAAAGTAACTGAACTCATTGTCTATGCGGGCATCCGCCGGAATCCAGTAACCGGTGCCATTCAGGTTTTTGCCATGTCCGGCAAACCAGATAAACAGTGAGTTGACCTGATTGACCCGAATCAGGTCGCGCAGGTCGATGGAAAAGAAACGTTCCATTTCCCGCTTGGTGAGGTTTCGCTTGACAATGACCTTTTGAATGTCGTATCGGGCAAGAGCTTCCTGCATGAGTTGCATGTCGGTACCCGGAGCACTCAGGTTGGAGAATTCCATGTATTCGGAATTTTCGATGAGTACCACCCAGGTTTTGCCCATGGGATTGTCGTTGCGTTCCGATTGTTGAGAGCGCACAATGCGGTATTCCGTTTGAAAATGATTTCCATACACATCCGTAGCCTGAATCTGCAATTTGTTTTTATTCCGTACATCGAGGTTAGCCGTAAAGCGCGGGTTGTAATCGGCCGGGGCATAGCTCGCATTGGACTCCTCAATGCGTATCGATCGGATCAAGCTTTCGTCCTCAACGCGGCCCTCCAGGTAAAGGTAATGTTCGTCGGAATTGAGGTGAATAATGCCATCGTCGCCCACGTACGGATCCATAAGTGTGAGCTGGGGTGCTTTGGTTTCAATGTGCTCCACCATGTAGCTGACCGTTGATGTGTTATCGTACACATCGGTGGCAGTAACGGTAAGGTATTCCAGCCCCTGAGCGGGCATGTTGATCGTAAAATCTTTCCAACTCACCCCTTTGGGGTCGTTCACCAGCGTGTCGCTGTTCATTTTCAGGAAACGCAACTTGCTGGCATCGGAAATGTGGGTGGCAATTTCGACCTGTTGCAGGTCGCGGGAAACTAAAAGCTCCTGTTTACCATTCAACACGGGGTGGGATATTTCGATCTGGGGTTTTTCCGATTCGCGTTGGAGTTCGTAAATTTTTTGTTCCATCCGGGCATAGTCATGCGCATTGCTTTCATCGGCCAAGCTCAGCAGAAGCGACCAGTCGGAAGCCGCCTGCTTCTTCAATCCCATTTGCTCGTAAGTGCCTGCACGGGCTTCCAAAGTTTGTGGGTTGAGCATGTCGTGGCTTAAGGCATGGGTAAAATCGTCGATGGCATAAAGAAACTGATTGTTGTGCTGATAGTACAAGCCCCTAAGTACGAAGTTTTCATTACAGGTGCTATCCAGTGCTATGGCTTTGGAAATGTCGGCAATGGCTTTTCCGTAATCGCCCAAATGATCGTAAGCTTCGCTTCGCAGCGACAGGGCATCCATCCGGTTGGGCTCTTTCAACAATACATATGCACAGTTATCCAGAGCATAGCGGTATTTTTCGGTTTTTAACTGCACCCGCGCCTGGGCCAGGTAAGCCTCCAGTAAGTTACGATCTTTAATGATGGCCTTTTCGAGGCTTTCGTTGGCCAGTGCGTACTCTTCGAGGTAGTATTGCGCCATACCATACAAATAGTTGGCATAGGCCGTATTCTTTAGGTCAAGAGCTTGCGAAGCGGCAGTCAGGGCAGTTTCGTAATCGCGCCTTTCGAGGCTGGCCCGGCTCAGTAACAAATAGGCTTCCTCATATTTATTTTTTTGCCGAGAGGCCTGCTGTGCCATCGAAATGGCCATGTCGAAATAGTGCAGCTGAAAATACAGGGTGCCGGCATGATAGTAGTTTTCGGCAGCATTAACCTGAAGGCGGGCACTGAGCTGGTAGTCGTCAGCAGCTTCGAGGTAGTTGCCGGCTTGTTCGTTGGCTCTGGCCCTCAATTCCACTACTTCGCCCTGTTCGGGGTTCTGCAGGAGCACCCGGGAATATTCCTCCACGGCCTCCTGATAGCTGCCATTGCTCATCAGCTGTTCGGCCGTTTTCAGGTACAGCTTGGCATTCTGCCCCATGAGGCAGACACTCACCAACAACCACGACAACCCAAGAATGTAACGCACAGCACCCGGTAATTAAATGGAGAATTGCAAAATTGTGTGTAAGTATACAAAAACATTGCCAAACTCCTGAGAAACAATCGCTATTCCACAGCTTTTTATGGGTAAACTATCGGCAGAAATCTGGTACGCCGTAAAATTGCATAATTCGCGATACCTACCCAACAGCAAACTACCAGCATTCCAAATGGTACTGGTTAAGCTCTTTATCGAGCTTACGGGCTCCCGGAAGGATTTGTTCCAGACTGTCCCAGAAGAGTTTTTGATGATGCTTATGCCGGGTATGGTTAAGTTCGTGGAGAATGATGTAGTCGATCAGCCGGTCGGGCAGGCGCATGAGTTGCAGGTTCAGGTTGATGTTGTTCTTCCCCGAACAGCTTCCCCAGCGGGTTTTGGCATTTTTCACACTCAGCTGGTTGTACTGAAACCCGAAGCGCCGAGCCAGCTCGGCCACCCGGGCGGGCAGAAAGTATTTGGCTTCAATCCTCCAGGCTTCGCGTATGGCCCGGCGGACAAATTCCTGGATCCGTATATCGGTAACATCGGCTCCCGCGGGGTACCATACCTGAATTTTCTGTTTGGACACACTTGCCCGCAGGGTGTTCTTGGGGTGCGGGCTAAGTTCCAGGGTATGGTTGCGGGTGTGGTAGGTTGGGTCGCCGGTAAATACAGTCAGCCGCTTGCGTGCTTCCTTTTGCCGTTGCAGCGCCTGGGCAATCCATGCTTTCTTTTCTTCGAGGAAACGATTTCGATGACTGTCGGAAACCTGTATAGGCTGAATAACCGTAACTCCGTTTTTGGGATCGACCCGCACACGAAGATACCTCGCCCGTTGGCTTTTTTTCAGCAGTACCGGCCCAATGCCTTCAAGTTGTATGGTATCAGATGGGTTCAATAGTGTATGGGATGAATCGGCCATTTTCCTGGCACAAAAATAAACAGCTTTGCCTTTGGCTGGTTGTTTCTGAACACGAATTTGTATTTTTGCAGCCTATGAGCACCATCATTCATCTGGAATCGGCCACCGACGTATGCTCGGTGGTTCTGGCAAAGGAGGGAAAGCCCATTGCCCGCCGCGAAATTGTTGAAGACCGCTCGCATGCGGGTGTGCTGGCCACCTATATCGATGAAGTTTTCCGGGAAAGCGGACTACGCCCTTCTTCGCTCGATGCCGTATCGGTGAGCATGGGACCCGGATCGTACACCGGTTTGCGCATTGGGGTTTCGGTAGCCAAAGGCCTGTGCTATGGAAACGATCTTCCCCTGATTGCGATTTCGACCCTGGATGCCATGGCATGGGGCATGCGACAACGTTTAATACAGGAAGAAGGCAAAATAGACGCCTCCACCCTCCTGGTTCCAATGATTGACGCCCGGCGCATGGAAGTGTATACCGCCTTTTACACTTCCTCCCTGAAATACGAAAAGGAAATTCACGCCCTGGTGGTAGAAGCAGATACCTTCACTCTGCTGCTGGAGCAGCAACCTGTGGTTTTTTTCGGGAACGGCTCCGAAAAACTCACCGAGGTTATAGCGCATCCGAACGCACGTTTCGTTGATGGTTTTAAACCTTCTTCGCTTTTTCAGACCGAGTTGGCCCTTACCAAATACCGGCAAAAAAAATTCGAAGATGTGGCCTATTTTGAACCTTTCTATCTAAAAGATTTTATCACCACCACGCCTAAGAAACACCTGTTTTAAAAGCGGCATACCCCGGGGAAAAGCTCCGGCATCAGCCGGCGCGAGGCCAAGCGATTGCGCTTTTCTCGGGGATATCAATTTTTTTTATCCCGATTTCCTTTATTTTTGTAGCCTCGAAAAAAAATAACGTATTATGGCAACAACCGCAGATATCCGCAACGGATTATGTATTTTATTCAACAACGACCTGTTTACCATTGTCGATTTTCAGCATGTGAAGCCCGGTAAAGGGCCTGCATTTGTGCGTACGAAGCTGAAAAACCTGAAAACCGGAAAAGTGATCGACAATACTTTTTCAGCAGGCCATTCCATTGATGTTCAACGGGTAGAACGTCGCCCGTATCAATACCTCTACAACGACGATTTGGGTTACCACTTTATGCATGCCGAAACATTTGAACAGCTTTCGCTGGATGCAGCCATGATATCGTCTGCTGATTTGCTGAAGGAAGGCACCACCGTTGAAATTCCCTACCATACCGAAACGGAAACCCCGCTGTCCTGCGATTTACCCCAGTTTGTGGAAATGGAAGTAACCTACACCGAACCCGGCCTGCGTGGCGATACCGCTTCATCGACTGCACTGAAACCGGCTACGGTTGAAACGGGAGCCATAATTCAGGTACCCTTGTTTATCAAGCAGGGCGAAAAAATTAAAATTGACACACGTACCAGAACCTATGCCGAACGGGTTAAAGAATAATTTTGTACTTTAACCCATCGTTATGCATCCTATATGTCGGAAAAAGCTTCCATAAAACGCTTAAAAATCACCACGTTCAAGCTGCGGTCGCTGCTGAACATTACCCGTGCAATTAATGAGAACCTCTCGCAGGAGGAGCTTCTTGCCCGCTACGAATCGATTCTGCGGGAGGATTTAAGCATTGGAAAACTGGTGTTGTACAAATTGAGCGAGGAATGGAAGTGCATTCTGGCAGCGGGAATCACCGATCCCTGCGAATCGCAGATCGACGTGGAGCACTACCTGATGCCCTTCGAGGAGATTGAGTACGTAACCTCCTCGGAATCGGAGGTGCTTTCGCGCTTCGACATCGTACTGCCGGTAATCCACAATGGCAAGCACATCGCTTTTGTGCTCATTGGCGATATTGATGAAGGCCGCGGGGTAAGCCCGGTGATTAAGCACCTGAATTTTATTCAAACCATTTCCAATATTATTATTGTGGCTATTGAGAACATTCGGTTGTTCCAAGAGAGCCTGCGGCAGGAAGCCATGCGTAAAGAGTTGGAACTGGCCTCGAAAATGCAGAATATGCTCATTCCGCATTCGGGATCGTTGCCCAATAACGAACGGGTACGCATCAATGCCTTTTATCATCCGCATCTCGAAGTGGGGGGCGATTACTACGATTACCTCGAATTAGGCCCCGATGAAATTGGATTTTGCATATCGGATGTATCGGGGAAGGGTATGTCGGCTGCACTGCTGATGTCGAACTTCCAGGCCAACCTGAGAGCTTTGTTTACCCACGATATTTCCCTGAAGGCGCTGGTGGAGAAACTGAACGAACGGGTAATGAATGCTGCCAACGGCGAGAAATTTATTACCCTCTTTGTAGCCAAATACAATTTTAAAAGCCGCGAGCTGGAATATGTTAATGCGGGCCACAATCAACCCATATTGTACAAAATTAAAAATGAGCAGCTGATCTTGCTCGATAAAGGCTGTGTAGGAATGGGCATGCTGGACGAAATTCCGCTGATCCGCACCGGATCGGTAGAGATCGATGGCCCGGCCAAAATTCTTTGCTACACCGATGGTTTGGTGGAACTTATGGATGGCCGCGGTATTACGGCAGAAACCTCCGATCTGGAAGAATGCCTTCGAAATAACGGCTCCATCGACGAAAACATTCAGGATATTATTCGAAAGCAAAAAGTGTTGGAAGGCTCAACCGCCATTTTCGACGATATCTCCATACTGGGAGTGGAAATCCATTAGGCATCCGGCGGTGGGCAGCTGTATAGAGTATTCCGTACAGAAACCGAGAGTGCCTGTTGACTATGTGAATTCACCCAGGTAACCGCAATCTCCTCCGAAACTTCGCTATTTTCACTTTTCCCTTTGATAGGGTACGGGGGATGATTGACCTATCCCTTTTTAAACCCTGTGCCTTAACGAACCAGTGTAATGTTTACCGTTCTCCCGGTATCGGTACATATCAGGTAATTTCCCATGGGCAAAACATTCCCGGAGCCATCCCGGCCATCCCAGTAATTGGGCGTAACAAGCTTGCGTACTAAAATACCCTCGCGGTTGATGATTTCAACATTACCTTCGTGGGGAATAAAATATTCGTCCTCAACCGCATCGCCATTCGGGGTAAAAACCGGATAATCGTCGAGGCAACGCTGCAATACCGTAATATCCTGCCCGTACTCTGCCACACAATTCCGGTCATCAATAAGCTGTATGCGATATAAGCCTTCCGGCACCATCGTCAGGTCAGATACCACCCGATGGCTAATGGCATTACGCACCTGAACCTGATGGTTTCCCACGAGGTTTTCCACGTCGAATGATTCCAGGTTAATGGCCCCTTCCATCCAGCAATCTGCTTCATGTTTCTCGTATTGAGCATCCAGGAATTTCAATTTACGGAGCTGAATATTCACGTGTTCCTCTGCAATACAGCCTTCGGGAGAGATGGCTTTTAAATCAACAATCGTATCCCGAAACAAGGTGATATCCCCCTCTATTGCAGTACGGTTCCATTCCAGTACACCGCCCGACGGTTGATTTTCAGCAACAAGCAACACGCTGTCGCATTTATCCTGAATCGCATAATGAATCCGGGGATTATCCACAATACGGAATGTGGCCGATTTTTCCTGTAAACAATATTCGCTCTCATACCGTATCGAATACGTGCCCGGGTTGCTGGATTGAGGAACCAGAACATTTTGTGAATCGATACGCAAACCTGTTTCCGAATAGCTCCGGAAACTGTTTTCAGGCAGGTTGCTGATAATTGAAACCGGTTCACCATCGGAGCAGGCTCTGTGTACAGGTAGGTTTACCGTATATCTATGGGCCGTTATTGAAGAAATATACCGCATGGGTATTCCCCCAACCACCGTATCGTAAGCAGTATAATCAACCAGAGAAGTTTTACATCCGTCTGCGGCCAATAGGAACTGAAATCCAAGCTGATCCGAATTGGTGGTTACCAACCCGGAAGTGTCGGCTTGTGATCCCCATGTTCCTGATATTTGATGCGGAAAATCGGTACTATCGATATAGACCGTATCATTTTCAGCCGTATAAACAAGGATAGAATCACCTGACAGTATGCTATTTCCTTCAAGGGTAGGAATACAATTCAGGACTACCCTGATGCTACCGGAAGCCTTTATGGGATTACTAACCAGCAGCATACTTACCACCCCAATGACGTAATAATATCGTATTCTGAACCAAATCATCATTTTACGAATATACTTAAAAAGATGTATCTGCAGATAACTGGACACCGGTACCAGACAGGTAAAAGCTAACCCGGTTCTGGTAAAAACCGGGTTGGCTGAAAAAGTGTATGCTATTTTATTACGCTTATTTTACCGGTAACCGATCTATCACTCAAAGGCATTTTGTAGTAGTAGGTACCCTCCTCGATAGGGTTAAGGGGTATCGCTATTTGGTTTTCGCCCGGATAAATTGTATGGTACTCCTGTGAGAATACGAGCTGCCCGGCCATACTATATACCGACACGGTCACCGGCAATTCATCAACACTGTAAAACTTTAAAAATACTTCATCCCGGGCCGGAACCGGAAATACCAGAACCTCATCGGTATAATTTCCGATACCGTCATTTAAGTAATTCGCACATTTTGTATAGTAAATGCTGTCGATATACCCGTTGGAAATGGTTTTACACCGGGTTGCCCTGCAGCTGTTGCTAAATTCTACGGTGAGGCACACCTCGTAGTCTCCCTCATACGGGAAGATATGTAAGACCTCATCCTCCGAGGAATACGTGCCATCGCCCAGGCTCCAGCTATAGGAAACAATATCCTCCTGTAAGGGAGCTGTAAACTGATGTACCAGTTCATAATCCGGATCATAGCATCGGGGTATTAGCACATCATGGGTAAAGTCAACTGAGCAGCTGTCCACTCCGGCATATACCTCTTTACAAATGTTCTGGAAGCAATCCGTTGTGCTTATGGTCAGGCAAACCTTATAAATACCGGGCACCTCATACCGATGAACCGGATTCCGTTCGGAAGAAATGCTTCCATCGCCGAAGCTCCAGGCCGCTGAAGCAAAATCGGGCAATGAAGTATTCACAAATCCAATGACCGTGCCGGCTATACTATCTCCTTGTGCCGATCTGTAGGTACAGTATTTAAAATCAGCCATGCATTCGTTTATAACCGTATCGATAGTTACAAGCGAACAATAGCTGTTCACACAACCCCCTGAAGTTTCAATGGTAAGGCAAACATCATATAGTCCACCATGCGGATATTCGTGATAGGGGTTTTCCCGATTGGAACTGCTGCCGTCGCCAAAATCCCAGGACCAGCTTGTAACATCAGCACTCGACCCATCGAAGAATTGTATGCCACCTCGATATCCATGCAGGTGATTTGTAACGCCCCAACAAGAATCCATTGCAGGTATATAATTGAAATGAGCATAGCATGTGCTACTATCGTTAATCACAATATTATGACAACGTGTGCTTATACATCCATTGGCTGTTTCGGAGGTTAGGCAAATCGTGTAGTTCCCTGGTTCGTTGAAAGTGTAATACATGCAGGAATCGGTTGAAAGGGTATCGCCGTTGTACTCCCAGGTACGAGAAACCACCTGGCCATCCGAAACATCAACAAACTCGAAATGATACATAGGCCATGGCGCAAAAATCTCAGAATCTGCCTGTACATATATTGGATAGATCTGATGCCAGGTAAACTCGGTCTGGCAGGAGGGCCTTTCTCCCACATACAGATTATCGCAATAACGGCTGCTGCAACCCTCCATGGTAATAATCTCGAGACAGATGGTATGCGTGCCCGATTCGGTAAACAGGTAATTGGGAATGCAGCGTTCCGAAGAATTCAGTGTGTCTCCATCAACCATCCAAGTTCGGTGGATCACATTCCCTGCAGAACTATCTACAAAATAGTACGATTCATAGGTTCCTCCGGGGGTTATTATCCCGGGGATGATCTCGAAATAAGCATGACACTCGGATTGGGGAATTTTTGAAAAACAGGTAACCAATGCTGCAGGGCCATGTGTACAATACTCTTCTATATTCAATATTTCATAATCGAGCATTACCCAATCCCCGGAATAGAGCACTTCGTTAATACCCATTGGATAAATGGTATCCCCATTATCAATAGCAATATATCTGGGGCAAAAATCGTCGGTAAACTCACCCACCACCCCATAGTGCGCGCAGTTGAGCGATGGCATGCTATCCACTATTCTATCCATAGTGAATGAGGGCATGGGTAGGCTGTCTACCCGACAAAATCCAACCTTCCCGAAGAAAATACCAGCAGAAAGTGCCAACACGAACACTCGCTGCTTCCAATTTAAAATGTTTTTCATAGTAATGAATTTGGTTTGTTTTTTATTCATACTACAATTAACTACTGCTGAAGTAACCACTCACCGGGAATTTTGGCAGTATTTATAAAACTAGTCAGGAGTGGTAAAGTTAAAACTCAACTCGAGTAGCGGAGTATTGATGCTGGATGTTGCCAAATTCAGAACGGTATAGCTCATGTGAAATTCAACCATTTTTCGGGATAGAACCGTAATCGGCAGCCCTACTTCAGCAACCATTCTCCGACTTGTATACAGACCAATACCCACATCCAACCAGTGCCTGTAGTCAGCTCTCAAATAAGCACTTATGGATGGTTTTGTGTTGCCCGTATATTCCATGTACAACGGGATCGTAACCAATACTATTGGCTTGAGCGAAACTGCTGCAGATGGATTATAACTTCCTCCCAGGCAAAAATTCAAATGCGGATTCAATCGGGTTATTTGCTGTAAAGGTTGCAGCTCGCTGTTCAGAAGCTGATTAACAGAAGTGCCAAAAAAGATTTCGTTGGTATAGAGTTGAAACCCAACCGATGCATCGGGCTTTATATCCGAACCATCACCCGACAAGGGCGTACCTTTAACATGATAATTGACGGCACCTATATTAAATCCTCCCGATATTTTAAGCCTGTTAAAAGCATGCGCATGCCAGGCATAATTTGCGTAGATGCGCGACCGGTTAATGTATTTACCTTCCTGATCGTTAAATACGGAAACCCCGATCGTACTAAATGGTTTCCGATTGCGTTGCGAATTCGATAAACGAACATACCCGGAAGCATAGTACGATGCAATTTTCCGCATATTCCCCAGCACATGCTGGTTTCCGACCAGCCATTCGGAATTACTGTAACTGCATGCGGCTGCCGGATTCGCATGCCTGTAGGCCTGATACCCTTGCATGTATTGCACTGGATACAACGAAATCCGATCCTGAGCCAATAAAGTTATTTGCGCCAAAGCGTAAAACAGGAACAGAAATAGGAACTTAGTGCGAATCAATATTTCCCTTCACGAATTATTTAGACTTGAGCATCAAAAATAATAGATTTCTATATTGAATATCATTTCCAAGCCCCGAACTTTATTAATATATAAACTTTTGGGTTACTTTTTTACTTTTAAAATGTAGTATGAATAACCTGTAAAATATTTGCCCATGAAAACCCGGACATATCTGATGTTTGCTATTTTATTACCGTAGATATAATTGCTGTTATACCTGGGCTTTCAGTTGGTTTACTTTATCCGAAACAATTATTTCCATGAAGCAGCACCCATTGATCCTCATGAAGCGGCTGCCCTGCTGGTACAACAGAGCATCATTAACCTTTCCCATTAACTAGAAAGAATGTCGGCTAATAAGCAGCTAATACAAAGCATAAAAACCGAATGTGGCAATGCCATACTGGAGGAATTATACACCCGGATATTCCCAAAGGTAAAAGCATATATCCGAAACCATTCCGGTTCTTCCGACGATGCGTTCGATATTTTTCAGGATGCCGTTGTGATTTTGTGCCGGTACATCCGCACTGGACGCTACGATGAAGACAAAGACGTTGACGGTTTCCTATTCACTATCTGCCGAAATTTATGGATCAATAAAGCCAAACGTGATAAAAAACAGATCATTCAAACTGAAGGCATCGAAATTGCCGACCCCTACGATTTCACCAACGATATTCTAACCCCTGAAAAGGAACGGTACCTGCAATGTATCATACAAAAGCTTGGTAACAAGTGTTTTAAGCTCCTTCAATACTCGGTATACCATCATAAAACGAATTCAGAGATTTGCCAGCTGATGAAATTTGCCACAGAAAACTCTGTAAAAACCCAGAAATACAAATGTAAACAGAAGTTGATGGAGATTATGGAAGCTCATCCCGCTTTACAGGAAGTACTTGACTAATTTGCTGTTGTCCATGAAAAAGAATATAGATCTATACGAACGGATTGAAAATTACCTGGAGGGCAACCTAAGCTCCGATGAGAAACGGATGCTGGAACATTCCATGCAACACGATAGCGTTTTACAGGAAATGGTCAATCAACATACTCGGATGCACCAATTCATTTTCGAAAGCTCCTTACATGAAGTGCGCCAAAACCTGCAATACATACACCGCCGAAATAAAACCAACCAATGGCATCGTTACCTGAAAACAGGTGGCGCCACCATTGGATTGCTTGCTATTTTCTTTTGCGCCCGCTATTATACCTCCCAGAAAACACGCCCCGAGCTCTCTACCAATCCTGTTGTTCAGTATGATTCAACCACATTAAAACAATCCCATTCAATACCTATCAAAAAGAACACGTTGCCCATTTATAACACACAAGAACCAGAAGTGGCCCCAGCAACATGCCAGGTATCCAAGAACGCCGATCAGGCTTTGGAAGTACCGGTTATTATTCCCGTACCGGATACCACATTCGAACAGACAACATCGGAAAGTGAGCCGTCTCTTCCAAGTTTTGAACCCCTAGTACATACCCTACCAACAGGGAAACCCAATACCAAAAACCCCGAAAATACAGAACAAAAAACAGAGGGATTATCATCCGCCGTAAACTGCGATACGGTTATTCTCCATGCTGCCTATGTCTGTTCAAAGAGTTGTTCCGACAAAGCCAATGGAAGCATCCATTTTTCTTCGGAGACTACCGGAGGTACTCCCCCCTACCAGTATTCCATCAACAATGGGCTCGATTATTTTTCCCAAACCGAGTTTACCCATTTAAGTTGCATGCATTATTCCCTATGGGTTAAAGATGCCCATAATTGCACCACGCAAATTGACCGGATGTACCTGGAAAGCAAAGATTGCAGTTATGATGAAGTTTTTGCACCACTCGAAGGAGAGCAATGGGAAGTGCCAACAGACGATAAACCAGCAGTACTATACATCTTTGCTCAGCAGGGCATGTTGGTTTTCCAGCATCGTATCGACGAAGGTATGACCTTCCAGTGGAACGGTACCTCCAATTCCAATAATCCGCTGCCTATGGGCGCCTATGCTTTTGTGCTCGAATTTGACACCCATGAAACCTTCCACGGTACCATTACCATAATACGATAGACCGCGCCCATGCATCCTCGATTCTTTGTAAGAATTCGTGCTGCTGGCAGAGCACCCAATACAATTGTTGCAGCAATTTAAAGGTATGCTTTACCTTTAGTTTTTAGGAGCCCAGTCCTCAGTATCCAGATTGAGAGTGCCTTTTTTTGACTATTACATGGGGATGCCCGGGAAAGGCTTTTCGAAGAATCCGATCGGAGGTGAGTTTCAAGTCCTGAAACTCACACTCCCAACCGGAGAGTACCCGGAGCCGGAATCGAACCGGCACGGCCGAAGCCACTGGTGTTTGAGACCAGCGCGTCTACCTATTCCGCCATCCGGGCGTTTACCTGTTTGGAACAGGGACTGCGAAGATACAGATTTTGTCATTACGCGCAAATGCTTCCGGGAAAAATTCCGTCTTTTATTCGCATAACGTTATATCCTGCCCTACACAAAGTGAACAATCACTTCCTGCCAGTTAAAATGGGAAATTAAAAATCCATACTACTCCGTTGAGGGGACTGATGACTTCTGCCCGTATTGTGAACAAACCTGAAAATTCGGTTGAAAATAGGGATCCGGATCTGGATTATGTCGCAATTATTTTGTAAGAGCTCTGTGAAACAGGGAACGGAGGTGTTGATTTTTTATTCATAAAAATAATTTGTACAGACTTGTATTTTTATCTACTTTTCATTAAGATTAATATTATAAATAGCATGTAACAATCATGTAATAAAACACTTACAAGCATAAGTTAATAACTTCGACGAAATGTTAAGAAGTACCAGCCTGCGGAAATTGTATACCAAAAAAGGTGTTAATAAATTGCCAGAGCAACAAGAGGAAGTAGACCTCAAAGTGAATGCACAGTTTTTCAATACCTTAAAATTATTGACCCATGCAAACCGGAGAAATTAACTTGAAAGAATTGACCATCGATGAAAAAGAGATGCAAAACCAGGAGAAAAATAAAGTGAAAAAGGCAGAGGAGAAGAAGACGTATTCGTACGATGAGGCATTAAAAAGTTCGATTAAGTATTTTAAAGGTGACGAGCTGGCAGCAACGGTTTGGATTAGCAAATACGCGCTGAAAGATTCGTTTGGAAATTTATACGAAAAAACCCCCGATGACATGCACCGCCGACTGGCACGTGAGCTGGCCAGAGTGGAAAAAAAATACAATAACCCGCTGAGCGAACAGGAAATTTTTGAGACCCTGAAGGATTTCAAATACATTGTTCCCCAGGGTGGCCCTATGACCGGTATCGGCAACGAATTTCAAATTGCCTCGCTCTCCAATTGCTTTGTTATTGGCAATGAAGGACCTTCCGATTCGTATGGTGCCATTATGAAAATTGATCAGGAACAGGTACAGTTGATGAAACGCCGCGGAGGAGTGGGACACGACCTGACCCACATACGCCCCAAAGGCAGTCCGGTATTGAATAGTGCACTTACTTCCACCGGGGTGGTTCCCTTTATGGAGCGCTACTCCAACTCTACCCGCGAGGTGGCTCAGGACGGCCGGCGGGGTGCGCTTATGCTGAGTATTTCCAGCAAACACCCCGATGCCGAAGCCTTTATTGATGCCAAGCTGACTCCCGGAAAAGTAACCGGGGCCAATGTTTCGGTACGTATCGACCACGACTTTATGCGTGCTGTGGTAAACAACACCTCCTACACTACCCAATATCCGGTGGACTCCGATAAGCCGATGTACACCAAGGACATTGATGCCGGAAAACTGTGGAAAAAAATTGTACATAACGCCTGGAAATCGGCCGAACCCGGAATTCTTTTCTGGGATACCATCGCTTCGGAGTCGGTTCCCGATTGTTATGCCGAATACGGGTACAAGACCGTATCAACCAACCCCTGTGGGGAGATTCCGCTGTGCCCATACGACTCGTGCCGCCTGCTGGCCATTAACCTGTACAGTTACGTGGATGAGCCATTTACCCAGGCTGCCAAATTCAATTTCCCCCTGTATAAAAAACACGTTCATGTGGCGCTCCGCCTGATGGATGATATTATCGACCTGGAACTCGAAAAAATTGATGCTATACTGGCGAAAATTTCCGGCGATCCGGAAGATATTGAAGTGAAACGCGTTGAAAAACGCCTCTGGGAAAATATTCGCACCAAGGCCGAAGAGGGACGTCGCACCGGTATTGGCATTACCGCCGAAGGCGATATGTTGGCCGCCCTGGGCTTGCGTTACGGTTCCGACGATGCTACCGATTTTTCGGTGGAAGTACATAAAACCCTGGCACTGGAAGCCTATCGGGCTTCCGTATATGCCGCAAAAGACCGGGGAGCCTTTGCCATCTACGATTCTCATCTGGAAAAAAACAACCCCTTTATTCAACGCCTGCGTGCCGAAGATGAGGAGTTCTACCGCGAAATGCTGAAATACGGACGGCGCAACATTGCCCTCCTGACTATTGCCCCCACCGGAACCACCAGCTTGATGACCCAAACTACCTCCGGAATTGAGCCGGTATTCCTGCCCGTTTACAAACGTCGACGTAAGGTAAACCCCAGCGACACCAGTGCTAAAGTGGCTTTTGTCGATGAGGTAGGCGACAGCTGGGAAGAGTACAATGTATTTCACCATAAGTTCATTACCTGGATGGAAGCCAACGGCTACACCTTGGAGGAAGTGCAACAATTTGATGACCGGCAAATGGACGATCTCATTGCTAAATCGCCCTACTATAAAGCTACATCCAACGATGTGGATTGGATGAGTAAGGTAAAAATGCAGGGTCAGGTGCAGAAATGGGTCGACCATTCGATCAGTGTTACCATCAACCTGCCTAAAGAAGCTCCGGAAGAATTGGTCGGCCAACTCTATATTACCGCCTGGGAAAGCGGCTGCAAAGGGGTAACCGTGTATCGCGACGGCTCGCGCAGTGGAGTGCTTATTGGCAAGGATGAGAAAAAAACCACCGAGCTGCTTGATTCGTCCTCCTTCAAACGCCCGAAGGTGCTCGAAGCCGAAATCATTCGTTTCAACAATAACGACGAAAAGTGGATCGCTTTTGTTGGGGTGAAAGACGGACGTCCCTACGAAATCTTCACCGGGTTAGCCGATGAGGAAATGTTCCCCATCCCAAAATCCATCAAAAAGGGACTCATCATTAAGAACCGCGACGACAACGGCATTTCGCGCTACGATTTTCAATATACCGATAAATACGGCTACAAGAATACCCTGGGCGGGCTCTCGCACATGTTCGACAAAGAGTTCTGGAACTACGCCAAACTTATTTCCAGTGTGCTGCGCCACGGTATGCCCATTCCGGATATTGTACGCCTGGTAACTTCGCTCCATCTCGACAGCGATACCATCAACACATGGAAAAACGGTGTGGAACGTGCCTTGAAACGTTACATCCCCGATGGTACCAAAGCGAAAAAAGGTGCTAAATGCCAGAATTGTGGTTCCGACGGCCTTATCTACCAGGAGGGTTGTCTGCTTTGCACCGATTGTGGATCGTCCAAATGCGGGTAATCAATTTTCATTACATATCAAAGGGAAGAAAAGAGGAGGCCGGTTTCGGTTTCCTCTTTTTTTATGGGTACCGGCTACTGACATACTCCTGTCACAGGGGTGGGTATCTTCGCAGTATAAACGGGTAAGTGGTCAATTTAAAATGTAGCTTTACCCGTCAATATCAACGTATAGGAACAGAAAAAACAACTGCACTAATCTCCATAAAAACAAAATATGGCCTATTATATCAATTTGAAAGAAATGGGTTTAGAACGTTTAAGGAAACAACTGGTCAGTCGCTATCTGGTACCCAGCCGCCAACCACTGCGACAGGATATAGATGCTATATTCGGCCGGTTTCATGAGCTCGGACTGCAGCATGCAGGAGATCTTTTAATGCAGCTAAACACCAGGAAACGGTTAACTTCTTTTTCTGCCACAAGTGGGGTCGATGAAGTTTACCTAACCATTTTGGGACGCGAACTACGAAGCTGGCTGCCCAAACCCAATAAGATTGCGGATTTTCCGGAAATGGATCGCGAAGTAGTTCTAAAACTGGAGCAAGTGAAAATAATCACTACCCTCCAGCTGTTTGAATACATTCTCACGCCCGACACCCGTAAAAACCTGGCTGAAGCAACGGGATTAGAGGAACAGGTTATTTTACGACTGGCCCGGCTTACCGACCTTTCGCGCATACGATGGGTGAGCCCTGCCTTTGCGCACATGTTATTGATTGCGGGCTTCGATTGTGCCCAAAAGGTCCAACGGGCTCATGCCGAAGAAATACATAGAGCCATCAATGCATTGAACCGGGAGCAAGGTTTTTATAAGCATTCATTTGCATTAACCGATTTTAGGACCATCATTGAGGCAGCTCAGGATGTCTGCCTGGATGTTATTTACTAAACCCGGAAGGCTCGTGTACACCAGGAATGAAAAAGAAACGTAATACTCCTATAACCTATGAAAGATACCCTATATTCTGATATTTTGGACACCTTTAGATCCATGGCCGATCCGGATCGAATTGAAAGCTCCCGGCGCAACCATCCGACCCGAATGGAAGTGATTGGGGTGGTGGTTCCAAATATTCGTAAAGTATTGAAGGAAGTGGCCATGCAGATCCGAACCTGGCCGGTACCCGATCGTCTGGCTCTGGTGCACCGCTTGTGCGATAGCGGCTGTCTGGAGTGCCAGATGCTGGGATTTATGCTGCTGGAAAAGGACAGCCAGGCCGTGGATGCATTGGATGAAGCCGGAATTGATGCCCTGGGCCGCGTGATGGACAATTGGGTATCGGTGGATTGCTACTCACTGATGGTAGTCGGCCAGGCCTGGCGTCGTGGAAACATGGGTATCGAAAGAATATACCGCTACCTCCAATCGGCCGATTTCTGGCAGCGCCGGATAGCCGTGGTAGCCACCGTAGCCCTTAACCTGAAAAGCAAAGGCGGCCGTGGCGATGTGGAGCATACCCTGGCCATTTGCTCCCGGGTGGTGAACGACCATCACGATTTGATCAACAAAGCCCTGTCGTGGACATTGCGCGAACTGGCCAAACGCGAACCGGAGCCGGTATACCGCTTCTTAGAGCAACACCACGATAAACTTCATGGGCGGGTATTGCGCGAGGTAGGGCATAAGCTGAAGTTTGGCACAAAAAATTAGCCGATCTGTTGTGGTGCGAAAGATTGCCAAATGGGTGACTTTGGCACGGAATACACTGTACAAATGTTACCGATGAAACTCAACCGAGAAAAAGGTAGCATAACTACCACACCATGCCAAAGAGATTCCATTCAGATGTAACTCCGAAAATGTTCGTATGCTTTCAAGAAATAATACTCTTGGGTTAGGGTCTATTTTTGCGATGAGTTCATCAATATTTCAAAAATTGGAAATAGATGGGGAACTAAAATTGTTCAATTACTACTATACCCAGCAAACGGGCGGAGGCTACAATGCTTCTACGGGAGTGGCCATGGGAAGCTATTCCTATACCGTGGAAAGATACATTTTACAAAAAGGGGATGGCGAACTAAAAAGACTCAAAGGGTGGACTTTTAAAAAAGATATGGCAGAGTTCTTTAGCGATTGTCCTGACTTGGTCGAGCGGGTTGAAAGCAAAGATTTTCGTAAAGGAGATTTAGAATCCATGGTTCGATGCTACAATACCAACTGCCAGTAAAGTACATCTCACAAGGAACCCGTACAGTGCCTTGTAGCAGACACACCAGTGATTACCAAAATGCGTAACGAAACGGAAGGGATTCAGAAGATTAAGCACCTGAACCGTGTGTAGGTTACTACATCCGCAAACACCTGCCTATAAACAGGACTGAATTACCACTTGATTGGGTACTTGGGAATTCGCATGGAAAAGATATAGTTATTCCCAATACGTCACCTCAGTTTATAATTTTCCAGTACTTTCGGACACCTCAGGGTTTTTTAGTCCCTTTGGCACCCTCCGTTAACAGGTCAACCGCCTTGAGCAGGGTATGGTCTATGGGCTCAATTGCCGGATAGAACCCTGCATTGTCGAAGGTATTTCGGGCAATATAAGCATAGAGCTGGGTTTCCAGAATATCTTCCGATTCGCGGATTTGGCTTGAGTTCGCCGGCACCTCGTTTTTCGCCGCAAAGGCAATGAACTGTTTCATGCAGCCGTCCTTCCGGAGAAATGCCTTTAACTCATCGAGGGTTTTCAATTGGTCGAAGGATTTTCGGTGCTGGTCGGAATATTCCAGGGCAAAACGGTAAATCAGTCCCCGATTCCGGACTGCCACCAGATAGTTGGTTACCCCGGCCGTGTCGATGGGTATGAACAGATCGGGCATGATTCCTCCTCCGCCGTAAACGGTTTTTCCTTCCGGGGTAGTGTATTTCAGCGAATCGTTGAATTTAATGCTGTCGACCTCGGAGAACTCGCCGTGCAGGTACCGGGTGGAAAGCTCGCTGTAATAATCCTGGGCATGGCCGTTTTCGTAGGGTTTTTGAATGCAGCGGCCGGTTGGGGTGTAGTAGCGGGCAATGGTCAGACGTATGGCCGACCCGTCGGGGAACATGTTTTGTTCCTGAACCAGTCCTTTACCAAACGAGCGGCGGCCGATGATGGTGCCCCGGTCGTTGTCCTGTATGGCACCGGCCAGAATTTCGCTGGCCGAAGCACTGCCTTCGTCGAGGATCACAATAACGTCCAGATCCTGGCACACTCCGCCCCGGGTGGATCGATACTCCTGACGCGGGCGGGCATTCCCCTGGGTGTATACAATTAATTTTCCCTCATCGAGAAATTCGTCGGCAATGCGAACAGCCGGGTCGAGGTAGCCGCCTCCGTTGCCACGCAGGTCGAGGATAAGGTTTTTCAGCCCCTGTTTTTTCAGTTGCCTTACACCATCGGTAAATTCTTCGTAAGTGGTGCGCGAAAAGTTATTGAGCTTGATGTACCCCGTTTCAGGACGGATCATATAGGCAATGTCCATACTGTAGAGGGGGATGTTATCCCGAATGATATCGAAATAAATCAGTTTTTCGACACTTCGACGCTCAATGCCCACCTTCACCTTAGTGCCTTTAGGGCCTTTCAGTTTCTTTACAATATCGTCGCTAGGCATGTTTTTGCCGGCTACGGTGTCGCCATCTACCACCAGAATACGGTCGCCGGCCAGAATGCCGATTTTCTCCGAAGGGCCGTTGGCAATGGTTTTAAGAATAATCAGGGTGTCGTTCAGCATGTTGAATTGTACCCCAATGCCACTGAAATTTCCTTCCAGGGGTTCGCTGGCTTCTTTGAGTTCTTTGGCGGGAAGGTATTGCGAATGGGGATCGAGTTCCTCCAGAATTTTAGGAATGGTTTTTTCCACCAGCTCGTTTTTATCGATGGCATCAACATACTCCTGGGTGATGTAGTTGGTTACATTCGTAAGTTTATCGGTGCGTGGGTAGATGTAAAACGCATCGTCCTTTTGGGTGGAATTATAGTAACGGCCAATAAAAAGCCCAGCTACCATGGCCACGGCAATCAGTATTGGGGTAAAAATGGTGCGCACGTTGTTCTTTGGTGTCATGGATTACAGTTCAATATAACATACTTCAATTTTTGCTTTTTTGAGCAGCTCAATGCCGTCGTCGGAGTGGTAGCTGTCGCTGTATACCACACGCCGTATGCCCGACTGGATAATCAGTTTGGCACATTCCACACAGGGCGATGTGGTAATGTACAAGGTGGCTCCGTCGCTGCTGTTGTTGCTTTTCGCCACTTTGGTTATGGCATTGGCTTCGGCATGCAATACGTAAGGTTTGGTTTTGTTGTTTTCATCTTCGCAAACGTTCTCAAAACCCTCCGGGGTACCGTTGTAGCCATCGGAAATAATCATGCGATCCTTCACAATAAGCGCTCCAACCTGCCGGCGAATGCAGTACGAGTTTTTTGCCCAGGTTCGGGCCATTTCCAGGTAGCGCCGGTCGAACTGATCCTGTCGTTTACCGTAGGGTTGTAGCTGGTCGTATTTGTTCATCGGTGCGTGTAGCCGGTTGTAGTGCCATTTGAATGGGCAAATATAGAGCAATTGCCTTAATTTGTACTCGTATCGCCGAAGTTTAAGACGTTCAAAGCCGAAGGGGCATCTGATTTTGCCAAGTATTCGTTGGCAGAGGGTTCCGGGAATGCGCTTCAGGCCTTCTTGCCGTTCATATCGAGGCGCATGCCGTTCTCGGGGGGATAATCGAGGTTGTAATGCAGGCCTTTGCTTTCCTCGCGACGCATGGCCATTTTTATCACCAGGTAGCCCACGTTAATCAGGTTACGCAATTCGCACAGCGGTACCGAAAGGGTCGATTTTCGGTACAAATCTTCGGTTTCCTTATAGATAATTTCTAACCGGTCGAGCGCCCGTTTCAGACGCAGGTTGGAACGAACAATGCCCACATAGGCACTAAAAATTTGCTGCATTTCCTTATAATTCTGGGTAATCAGTACCATTTCTTCGGGGTGCTTGGCGCCGCTGTCGTTCCACTCGGGGATATTGGGGTTGATAGTGAGGGTATCCTGGAGTTGCAGGGCATCGCGGGCGGCACGGTCGGCGTACACAATGGCCTCCAGGAGCGAATTGGACGCCAGCCGGTTGGCTCCATGCAGTCCGGTAGAGGACGCTTCGCCTGCAGCGTACAGCCGATTGATCCAGGTACGTCCGTTGGTATCTACCTTTATGCCACCACACACGTAATGCGCTGCAGGTACCACGGGAATCCGGTCGCGGGTGAAGTCGATGCCCAGGCTCAGGCATTTTTCGTAGATGTTCGGGAAATGGGCTTTTAAATCGTCTCCGTCCAGGTGGGTACAATCCAGGTATACAAAGTCGTCGCCCCGGATTTTCATTTCGTTATCGATGGCTCGGGCTACAATGTCGCGGGGAGCCAGGGAGCCCCGGCTGTCGTATTTCTGCATAAATTCCTCGCCATCCTGGGTTTTGAGTATTCCGCCATGGCCGCGCATGGCTTCGGTTATCAGGAACGAAGGACGCTCGTTGGGGTTGTACAGCGAGGTGGGATGAAACTGTACAAATTCCATATTTTCCACCGTTCCTTTGGCCCGGTACACCATGGCAATGCCATCGCCGGTAGCAATTACCGGATTGGTGGTGGTGCTGTACAAATTTCCTATGCCACCGGTAGCAATCATGGTTACCTTCGATACAAAGGCAACAATATTTTTCTGTTTGATGTCCAGGGCATAGGCGCCGTAACATTCAATGCCCTTGGTACGCCGTTTCACTTCTTTGCCCAAATGGTGCTGGGTGATGATATCGATGGCAAAGAAGTATTCGTACACATCAATGTTGGGGTGTTGGCTTACTTTTTCGGACAGGGCTCGCTGTATTTCGCTTCCGGTATCGTCCTTATGGTGCAAAATACGGTGCTCCGAATGGCCGCCCTCGCGAGCCAGGTTAAACCGGCCGCTTTCCTCCATGTCGAACCGGGTACCCCAGTCGATGAGTGCCTGAATCTGTCCGTGGGCTTCGCGAACCACCATTCGCACCACCTCTTCTTTGCAGAGGCCGTCGCCAGCAATCAGCGTATCCTGAACGTGTTTTTCAATATTATCGGGCTGGTAGGTTACCGCGGCAATACCCCCCTGGGCATAGCAGGTATTGGTTTCCTGCAGGCGGGTTTTGGTCAGCACGGCAACGCGCCCTTTATCGGCCACTTTAAGGGCAAAACTCAGGCCGGCTGCGCCGGTGCCAATCACCAGAAAGTCGTATGTTTTTTTCATGCAAAATTCATGAAAGGGTTACGGGTTGAACCGAACTCCGTCAACACGGGGTGCGGCAATACGTTCAACACGGAACCGGTTTACAATCATTTATAGATCGAAGCCAATATCGCTCCGGTAGTTCATTTTATCAAAGTGTATCTGTTGGGCGTTGGCATAGCTCTTTTTTAGGGCCGAAGGAAAGTCGGGTCCCAAGGAACTGATGGCAAGCACCCGTCCTCCGTTGGTGACTACGTTCTCGCCCTGCAGGCTGGTGCCGGCATGGAAAAGAAGACTGCCCTGCACGTTTTCAAGGCCGGAAATGATTTTGCCTTTTTCATAAGCCTCGGGATAACCCCCCGATACCAGCATAACCGTCACGCAGGCGTTCGGGTCAATTTCAAGATTTACCGTGTGGAGTTGTTTTTTGGCAATAGCATCCAGCACTTCCACCAAGTCGGTTTTTAAGCGCGGCAGTACCACTTCGGTTTCGGGGTCGCCCATGCGCACGTTATATTCGATCACATAGGGGTCGCCTCCCTGGTTCATCAGTCCGATAAAAACAAAACCGTTGTAGTCGAGCCCGTCTTGCTGGAAACCGGCTATGGTGGGTTTCACAATACGTTCTTCTACTTTAGCCAGAAATTCGGTACTGGCAAACGGCACAGGCGATACGCAGCCCATTCCTCCGGTATTCAGTCCGGTGTCGCCCTCGCCAATGCGTTTGTAATCTTTGGCCTCGGGGAGCAGCTTGTAGTGACGTCCATCGGTTAGTACAAACACCGACAGTTCAATGCCTACCAGGCATTCTTCGATAACCACCTTGGCACTGGCCGTACCAAATTTACCATCGATCATGGCTTTCAGCTCGCTTTTGGCTTCTTCCAGCGAGTGTATAATAAGTACTCCTTTTCCGGCGGCCAGGCCATCGGCTTTAAGCACATAGGGAGCCTTCATGGTTTCGAGGTAGGCTTGTCCTTCGGCCAGGTTCTCTTTGACCACGGTAAAATAGCGGGCCGTAGGAATGCCATGGCGTTGCATAAATTCCTTGGCAAATTCTTTGCTTCCCTCCAGCCGGGCACCTTTGGCGCTGGGGCCTATAATTGGTATATTTTTTAAGGAGGGCTCCGCACGAAAGAAATCGCTGACACCTTTCACCAAAGGATCTTCGGGGCCTACCACCACCATATCAATTTTTTCTTCGAGGGCAAAACGCCCAAGGGCCTCAAAGTCATCGGACTGAATGGCCACGTTGGTTCCCAGCTGGGCGGTTCCGGCATTTCCCGGAGCAACAAACAGGCGCGTCAGTCGGGGGCTTTGTGCCATCTTCCAGGCCATGGCATGCTCGCGGCCTCCCGATCCGAGGAGTAGTATATTCATCTTTATAAAATTATAACCGGCCTGTGGTTGGCTGCCCATCCCCGATATCAAGTGGCAGGCCTCAGGCCCGGTCGGTTTCTATGCAAGAATTTTTCGGCTGCAAAATTACAAAAACCGTGGCACCTATACTAATTTACGGAAAACTCCGTCAGGAATCCACCGAAAGAGAGTAGCGGCGCGGACGGTATTTAGTTTCCCGAACGGGTAAGAAGATTGGGCAGGCTCATCCGCAACAGCACTTCGTGCGAGCCAAAGGTGGCTCCCCGCATACCGGCAATGGGCATGTCGTAGGAGTAACCAAAGAACAACTTCTCGTAGTTAAAACCAAACTGAAAGATGAGGGCATCGGAGCTTCGATAGGAGATACCGCCAATAAAGGTTTCCTGGTATTCCATCAGGGCATTGATATCGGCCTGAAATACGCCGGTTTCAATAAATTTTAACAGCATGGACGGTTTGAAGGTAATGTCGCGGTTGACTACAAAGGTGTACCCACCCATCAGGTTGTAGTGCCGTACCTGTTTTTGTTCAAGCACTTTATCCGACTTCAGGTCGATATTTCGTCCCAGCAGCTGTGGAACCGAAAGGCCAACGAAATAGTTGTCGGCATAGTAGTAGGTACCAAAGCTGGCATCCGGAATCAGCATATTATCTTTTCCCGACGAAAGCACCAGGTCGTCCTGTTCTTCGAAGGTGAGCTCGGAGCGGTTCAGGTTAAATTGGTACAGCAGTGCCGATAAACCAAAGGCTAACCGGGATTCGTTGGCAAACTGCAGGTGATAGCTGTAGGTAAATTCAGCACCGGTTTTTCGCAAGGGTCCGGCGGTATAGTTAAAGAGTTTGGCCCCGGCGCCCATGTCATCGGCCAAACGCATATGCCCCGACAGGTATTGGATTGATGGGGATTCCGAGATACCCGCCCACATTTTGCGGTACGAAAAGCTCAGCGGAAGATCGTCGGTGGTTCCTGTGGCGGCAGGGTTCACCGCGTAGTGGTTGAAATAGTATTGGGTCTGTGTGGGTATTTGTTGCCCGTACAGTCCGGCTCCCCAACCAAGGAAGGTCAAAAGGTATATGCTTTTCTTCATGCTCATCTGTTTAGCGTACAATACTTACGGGTCCGGTTATCGCATCGGAGCCTTCGCCCAGATCAATGATGTAGTAGTAGGTTCCTGATGGCAGATCGTTACCGTTATACGAGCCATCCCAGGGTTCCGCAAGGTAATCCGTCGAGGAGAACACCTTGTTGCCCCAGGTATTGAGAACACTTACCGTGTGTCCCGGGTACATTTCAATATTTTCAATGGTCCAGGTATCGTTTACGTCATCGTCATTCGGGCTGAATGCGTTGTAAATAATCAGTTTTTGCCCGCTAATAGACACCAGGGTCAGTTGGAGGGTATCCGATTGACAGCCTATAGCATCTTCGACCCAAACTTCGTACACCCCGGCGTCCAGGTTGAGGAATTCTCCGATGGTGCTGGTCAGGTTATCGGGTGCTAAGGCGTAAGCATAGGGAGCGGTTCCTCCGCCGGCCTGAAGGGCAATGGCTCCGTTGGCTCCCGAAGTGACCGGGGTCAGGGTGGTATCGGTTATGGTAATACTGAATGTGGCTGGCTGGGTGATTATGGTGTCGGTAACCAGCGAAAGGCACAAGGCCGCATCGCGGGCCAGCAGGTGGTAGGTACCTGCCGCAAGAGCAGTAAATACGGGATCCGATTGATACGACACCCCATTGGTGATGGAATATTCGTAGCTTTCCGTGCCACCGGAGGCCTCCAGAGTGATACTTCCATTGGTCGCTCCCAGGCAGCTTACCGGGTTCACCACCGGGTTTACCAGTTGAACGGCCACCGTTTCGTGGATAGTGGTATCGCGTGAGGTGCTGGTACACTGTTGGCTGTCCCTTACCCGAACGGTATAATTTCCGGGTGCCAGCCCGGTAAAAAGGCTGTCGCTCTGATAGTTGGATCCGTTGTCGGAAGAATACTGATAGGGTGCGGTGCCACCCTGCACGCCCATACCTAATTGGCCGGTGGCGGCTCCAAGGCAGCTTTCATCAACCAACAGGGAGAGCCATTGTACCACAACTTTTTCAGCGATATGGGTGTCAAGGGAGGTGCTTTCGCAGTTATTGGCATCCTTGATTCGCAGGGTATAATTGCCGGAGGTAAGGCTGCTTATCAGGCTGTCGGTTTGATAACTGGATCCGTTATTGGACGAATACTGATACGGAGCGGTACCACCCTGCGCGCCAATTCCCAATTGTCCAATGGCTCCTCCGAAGCAGGAAGAGTCGACCAGCACTGTGGTAATTTCTACCTGCGAGGGCTGCGTAACGCTTACCTCGAGCAGGGCTTCGCACAGGTTGCCATCGGTAACGGTTACACTGTAATCGCCGGCAGGTATATTTTGAAGATCCTGGCTAATGGCCGAATTCGACCATTGGTAGTCGTAGCTGGGGGTTCCGCCAGTAGGAATGAGGTTGATTTGGCCATCAGTGTCATTGAAACAGGAGGGAGAAAGCGGAACAGCACTTAAACGCAATTCCGGGCGTTGACTCAATACGCGGGTAGCGGTCAGCGAACAGCCACTCAAATCGGTGGCAGTTACGGTATAGGTTCCCGCCTCCAGTCCGCTGGCTAAGTCGCCCGACTGGGTAGCCGGGTCGTCCCACTGATACGTTTTGGTACCGGTTCCTCCACTTGCCAGGGCTTGCAGTGCGCCCGTCAAATCGCCGTAGCAATCAATGGTTTGCTCCACACTGATGCTCAAATCCATGGCTGCCGGCTGATCCAGAATCACCGAATTGGTGGTTGGGCAATTGTTGGCATCCGTTACCGTAACAGAATAGGTAGAAGCGGCCAGATTGATCAGGTCTTCCGTGATGGCTCCGTTGTTCCAGGTGTAACGATAGGGGAGGGTACCTCCCGAAACGGAGAGGTTCACAATTCCCGACTGATTGCCATAACAGGACAGGTCGGTTCCAATGATGGTGGTACTCAGAGCCAGTGCCGGCTGGGTAATGGATACCGAGGTTTGCGCCTGGCATTAAACTGATCGGTAACCGTTACAAAATACGAACCAATGGCCACATCGGGGAGTGTAGGAGAGTTTCCACCTACCGGAGAACCTCCCGAATTCGCCCATGCATAGCTATAGGGGCCGGTACCTCCACTGGTGGCTACCGTGGCCGATCCGGTAGAACTACCGTTACAATCGACATTGGTTTTGTTGGAAATGTAGGCAATGAATAGGCTGAGGTCAGCTACCACTATGGTGGTATCTCCCTTACAACCTAAACCATCGGTAACGGTAACCGTGTACGAGCCGCCGGGTATGGTGGTCAAATCTTCGCCGCTCGACCAGGCATAGGTATTGGTTACTGGGTTGTTACCTCCGCTTACACTCAGGTTGATAGCGCCGTTGTTTAACCCTCCTGAAGCATCGGTTACCAACGAACCGGCAAAACTAAAAGAGTCGGGTTGGGCAATGATGGAGGTGTCGCGGTCGGTACAGCCGTTGTCGTCGGTAACCGTAACGCTGTATGTTCCGGTGGAAAGGGTGGTTTGATCTTCACTGGAGGTATTCACTCCCGATCCGGCAATGGCTTCCCAGGAATAGCCGTAGGCACCGGTGTGGGTCCCTCCGGACACCGTTAGGTTGACGCCTCCGTTCCCGCTGGAGCCGTTGTCGGGGTGGCAACTTACATTTTGCACCACTTTGGCAATGGAAATCGCTGCGGGTTGGGTCAAATCGATGGAGGTGGAGGCTGTTACCGCACGGCTGTCGGTTATGGTTACCGAATAGGTGCCCGCGGGCAGGTTGGTGGCCAGCGAGTCGTTGCTGGTGGTTACGTTTCCGCTCCAGGCATAGGTATAGGGTCCCACTCCAAAATACGGAGTGGCAATGAGCTGTCCTGTGGCGGCGCCATGGCATTCAAGTTCGGTAACCTTGGAGAACACCGCATTCATGGGGTAGTAGTAGGAAGCAATAAAGCCGTTGTAGGTACCGGTGCTGTTGGTAAAGGTATTGGTGCCAATATTAATACTGTTGGAGGCATAATAACCGGTGATTACGGTATTCCCGTTGGCCAGAAAATCGATGGCCTGACCCTGTTCCTCGCCTGTACCGCCAATGCTTTGGGCTCCAATCTCCTTGCCGTTGGTGTTGAAGATGGCAAACCCAGTATTGATATCGCTAATGCCCGAAGTAGTCAGGGTATCCTGATTAAAGATAACCTCCCCGGCCACGTTGCCGCAAAACTGGATCAGGTTCTCGGTTTGAACCAATCCATAGCCGTTATCGTTTCCGGTATCGCCTTTCCGGAAAGCCCACTGCAGGGTGCCCTGCTTGTTGTACTTGGCAATAATCAGATCCGAACCGCCGATGTTGGGCAGTACGGCACTCCGCAGCGTGGCAGTACTGTCAAAGGTAATGGCAGCTTCGCCTTTTCCGGCCAGATAAATGTTTCCGTACTTGTCCTGAATCGAAGAATTCACATGGTCGTTTCCAGTACCCCCTGCCTTACGTGCCCATTGAAAATCGAGATTATTATTCACTTTAACTACAATCATATCGGAGGTGTTGGCCACGGTGCCGGTTATGGAATGGGTGGCGTCAAAGCGCACGGTGCCATAGAGGCTGCCACTCACGTAGTAGCCATTATCGTTCGAAAGGTTGATATTCTTAAGCACCGCATTCTGCACGGTGGTAGTATACACGGCTGTATCAAGTATAACCCCCGACACGTTGGCGGTAGCCAGAAAAAGATCCTTGTTGTTGCTGCGTACCGGAAGGGTTACCGGGCCATTCAAATCGGTATATACAATCTGAGCCTTAAACATGGCAATAATTACGAAACGGTTATTCACCGCATCGAAAAGCACTTCTTTAATACGTTCTACATCGTTGCCTCCAAATATCTTAGTATGGCTTTGGTAAACCCCGTTCAGGTTGTAGGTGGCAATAAATGAATCCCAGTTGTTATCATTGGGGATAGAAACCGTAGGGGTAAAATACAAGAGAGTACTTTGAAAGTTCCCGGCAACGTAGAGATTGTTCCCGTTTAGCATGAGTGAAGCCACTTCGTCGTCAGCATTCCCCCCAATGGACACCAGCCATTGCAGAACGCCCAGGTTGTTAAATTTGGCAATGAAAACATCCAGGCCACCGGCATTCGTAACACTGCGCGAACCAATGGTCAGGGTAGCTCCGGCGTAGGTGCCTGTTACATAGGTATTGTTGTTGGCATCCGAAATGATATCCACAGGAAGTACCGCTCCGGCACATTCCATATGTTGTGACCAGTTCCAACCCTGGCCGAATGCAGGTACCAGCCCGAGAAGTAGGAGGAGATTTAGCGCTATTCTTTTCATCATCAATAGATTTTCTATGCGGTTCTGTGTGGTATTTTTTTCAGATAACGTGCAGCTATACCCATTGGTGGGCTGCCATAGTTAGTGAATAGAATTCTTCCGGAATGGGTTTAAAATTCTTTTCAACAGGTTATCTGACTTGCAATACCACGTAAAATTACGGATATTGTGAGTAACCGGAGGTTTACTTATTAACAACCCAACGGTAAGAATTACAATCGTATACCATGATTAATTTACAAAAAATTTGCGTTATTCATACCTATTTAGGAAACTGGCCCAACTGGATTCGTCATTTTTTACTCAGCTGTGAAGCAAATACCAGTCTGCATTTTTTACTGGTGGCCGACCACGAGCTTCCCTGTGCCCCTCCTGCCAATGTGCATTTGCTGCGGCTGTCCAAGGCTGAATTGTCGGCTCGTATTCATCAGCGGTTGCAGATTCAAAATACCCTGATAAGCGCCTATAAATTGTGCGATTTTAAACCCTGCTACGGCGCGCTTTTTAAGGAATACCTCGAAGGCTTCGATTTTTGGGCTCCTGCCGACAACGACCTGATTTTTGGCAACCTGCGCAACTACCTTACCGTTGATGTGCTCAGGCACTTCGACATCATCAGTTTCAACCGGGGATTCATTTCCGGAGCTTTTACGCTGTACCGCAACACGGATTACATCAACACGCTCTACACCCGCATACACCGCTATCGTGCATTGCTCGAAAAACCGGAATATATGGGTCTGGATGAAAAGATACACCGAAATGAATTACAGGGCTTTTCATGGCACAAGTTGATGTACTATACCAGGTTTGTTTTGCAGGAAAACCGGTTCTTTTCCCCTCGCAAAAGCTGGCGGTACGACTTTCAGTGGTGGTATAAGAAGCTGCGCTACTCCGCAGAGGAAGCGCTCGACCTCACAGAGGTGGTATGGCAGCAACAAGCCGCGGGTGTGCTTCGCGCCCATTTTGCCGACTGGCTGTATTCCGATGCCTGGTTTCATCGGCAGGGGCATTCCTCCTGGGAGGTGCGCTGGGGTTCCGGCGGTTTGGCCTGGCAAAACCATGAACCGGCCGGCTTCCATTTTCTGAATTCGAAGAAAAAAACAAGCTTTTCGGTATCTTTACCCTCGGAAACTGGATTTATCATCACAGAAAAAGGCATTCTTCCGACATGAAAACCCGTGTTGCCCTGGTAATACCCTACTTCGGAAAACAACCCGCCTGGTTCGAATATTACATCCGCAGCTGCGGATCGAATCCGCAGTTGGATTGGCTGTTCTTTACGGACTGTCTTCAAACCACTCAGCAGTTTCGCAACTTGAAGTTCATCCCTTTTACTCTCAGACAGTTTAACGAACTGGCAACCGCTCAGCTGGGTTTTCCGGTACAGATTGAGCATTCCTACAAGCTTTGCGATCTGAAACCGGCGTATGGCGAAATTTTTGAATCTTATCTGGAGGGATACGACTTTTGGGGCTACGGAGATATCGATTTGATATATGGCAGGATTCTTAGTTTTTTGCCCGAAAACTGGTATCAACACTACGATGTATTGTCGAATCACCGGAATTTCATTCCCGGCCATTTGTGCCTGCTCAGAAATCATCCGGATATAATCCGACTGTACCGCAAGGTTCCCGGTTACCAGCGTATTTTTCAATCGGCTGCGTACTGGGGCTTCGATGAGGTGATTCAGCCGGTTCGCCAAAAGACTCATGGTATCTGGATGGAGTTCTACAAGAATTTGAACCGCTACCATCACCTGGTGTATAGCCGACTGCGGTGTTTCGTGCGGAAGTACTTTCCAAAGAAGAATACGCCTGACCCTCCAGCACAAAGGCAGGTTAAAGATTTTACCACCCTGGTATTTAACCTGGAAAATCAGGGAGCGATACGTGCTCACTTCAAGACCAACTACAGCTGCGACCTGATGCTGCGACGCAAAGGGTATCGGCGCTGGCTGGCCCGTTGGAACGAAGGCAGGTGCCACGATTGTACGCGCAACAAAGAAGTGATGTACTTTCATTTTATGCTGGCCAAAAAAAGAAAAGGCTATCAACAGGCAGCACCAATGCTTCCGAATGCTTCCTTTACCTTAACAGAAACCCGAATCGGATGAGAGCGGCCTTTCTGATTCCCTATTTTGGAACCACACCAACCTGGATGCTCTATTTTCTGGAAAGTTGCCGCCACAATCCCCGTTTTACCTGGATACTCTATGGAAACCTCCAGCTACAGTCACAGCCGCCGGAAAATGTGGTGGTGGTGCCTGCCACTATCGACGATTTCGTCCAGCGGGTTCGTCACCGGCTGAAGCTGGCCATTGAGTTGCCCTTTCCCTACAAGCTCTGCGATTTCAGAGCGTGTTATGGCGAGATATTTCAGGATCTTCTAAGCGAATATTCGTATTGGGGCTATTGCGATATCGATCTGATATTTGGGGACATCGCTCATTTTATAGATAGCAACACATGGAAGAATTACGACATTCTTTCCACCAAAAGCCACTACGTAACGGGTCATTTTTGTTTGTTCCGTAACCGTCCGGATATCAATGCTCTGTTTCGCCGCATCCGGCATTGGGAACAGATTCTTTCTGATACCCAACGCCATTATGCCATAGATGAGCGCAGCAATCTCACCGGGAATTGGCTCCATGGCCGGACTCGTACCATGACCGATCGTCTGAAACGAAGGGTATACTACCGTTTGTACCAGCGGGGTATTTTTACTTTCGATCTTACCCAGGTGTTGCAGCGGGAAAACCGGAAAGGTACTCTCCGGTTGGGGTGCATCCCCCATGTAAAATCGGATCGATATTTTGAAAAGGAGGGGCTAACCCAGTGGGAGGTGATCTGGCGGGAAGGTACCCTGATGTACCAACAGGAAGAGTTGCTCTACTTTCATTTTCTGAAATCCAAAGGACGGTATACGCAACTACCTGGCAGCCATCCGGGGGCTTCCTTCGCAATTCGCCCCCATGGAATAGAACCGTACTAACTGCTGAAACGGTAGTGTTGCAAGAAGTCGTAGTGGCTAAGCTCCTCTTCCACCATGCGGATCAAAGCCGGAGACCAGCCCACCCTATGGCGGCTTTTGTTGGGCTCGTCGTACACAATGGATGCACACCGGTTCAGATAGCCGTCAGGGAGATCCAGTTCCAGAAAATGAAGTAGGCGCGTCAGCTCCGCCCTGGGGTTGTCGATAAACCGTTCGTGGTCGATATCGATCATAGAATAGGTGCCTTCCTGTTTCAACCTGCGGACTATCCCGGCCTTTCGAAAAAAAGTATCGATATAAGGAAGCAACTCCAGATAGCCCACGGGAGTTCCCTGCAAGTGGGCAGCACGGTTTCGCAAGCAGGTGGTACTGATCACATCGAAGGGATTGCGGGTAACATGCACCAGAAAGACAGGTAATTTCAACCTCCGGGCGAGTTGGTGGAGGGGCTGTGAATTTTGCAGAAGGGTCATGGTGGTGTAGCCCCCGAATTTGTCGCCGACCACTTGCAACTGGTGGTAAGTACCCTGCGAACTGCCGGGCACCCGGTAGGAATATCCTGTCCAGGTATCTTCGTACTTGCGGGTAAACTGGCGAGCATTGCGAACGAGGCTGTATAGGATCTGCCACCGTTTGAAACCAAAGCGCAGGTAAAAAAACATACCCCATTCCATGGCAATCATACAATTGGGGTGTGCATTGAGCAATGCACCTATCAGGCTGTGTCCGCTGCGCGGATAGCCTACAAAAAGACAGAATGAGCGTACCGAACGATACCGGCTCCGAAACAACCCACCCAGAACGAGAGATCGGACATACAAGCCATACACCCGCATGCGCACGGCCAACAGGTGTTGCACTCTACCCATGCTTTTCTAGTTGTTGGTGATTCATGCTCCTCATTAATAGTATCATACTTCAAAATGGGCAAGTGCTGCTTTAACATGAGACACTTCCTGGCTCCAGGTTGTGTAAATAGGCAGAGGCGAATTTCGGGGTTGCGTCCATACTTTTGTTTTCTATTGAAGGTGGTTTTTATGCACTCCCTCAATGAGCCAATTCGCTTTTCCGGAATACATAGGATAAACCATATCGTTCGGCTTCGGCACGTTTTTGTTCGTCCGCAAGTTGCTCGAAATTGGACTCCACCTCGTTCCATATTTGCAGAATAATGGCATCGGCATCCTTCCGCATCCCGGCAAGATGTTCCTGCGAACGATGGTAGTTCTTTTGCAGGGTTTTCTGAAATTTGTAGGCATCCAGAAATTGCTCGTAGCGCACCCGTACCACGGCAATGGTAGGATTGGTAATCGGGCTGAGTGCCTTGGCACGCCGCATATCTTCCCCATGAATTAATTTTTCGCCCCACTTAATCACGTCGGCTTCGGAATTGAGCGAGGGAAGTTTTTGGCTGTCGCTGTGAATACCAAAATACGAACGTTCGTTGTCGGGCAGATCGCCTCGCATAATGGCCAGATTAACTACCTGTATAAAATGGGAAATATACAATTTGGCTTTTTTCAGCACGCGCAAATACTCCTTATTGCGTTCCACCTGCTGCCGGTGCGCCTGACGGGTTTCGGCCATGGCTTTCTCAAATTGCCCCAAAAAGCTTTGCGTTTTCTGAAATGCATTCTGCGAATAGGCCAGCTTGAATGGAGGAAGTTCTTTACCTAAATCGAAAGCTTTGCGAAGGGCTTTCATTCGGGCAGCATCGGTATTGGGTAAGCGGCGATAGGGCATAGCAAATACCTGTTAGTTAGGGTAATGAATCGGGCTGTTGGATACGAATATACAAATCATTACCAACACAGCAAGGTATTCGTATTTTATTTTATTCACTATACTTCTCTATTCTTGATATTTAGTAGGCTTCCCGCTAAGGTTTATCCACGAAAATGCAGCAATTTTAAGGCGAAGAAAAACAATGGAACCCAGCATGTATCAGGAACGGCGACGCGAGTTATTACGGAAAATTCCTTCGGGGCTTGTACTCCTGGCTGCCAATTATCCGGCACCCAGAAATTATGCCGCTGCCTGCTATCCCTTCCGGCAGGACAGCACCTTCTTATATTACACAGGAATAAAAAGGCCCGCCTGCTACCTGGTATTGGATACGCAAAGTGGCCAGGAATTTCTGGCAGGGGAGGAGGCCGGTCCGGAGGACATCATCTGGTCGGGATCAACGCCCGGTTTAGCTGAACTGGCAGAACAGGCTGGTATTGGGCATATCCTTTCACTTGGGGACTTGCAGGATACCGTACGCCGGGTGATTCAGTCGGGGGGTACGGTGCACTACCTGGATCCTTACAGTGGCGAACGTAAGCTAAGGCTCTCCGAAATGGTGGACATTCCGGTGGCTCAATTGGCAAGCAGGGCTTCGCAGCTGCTCGCACAGGCGGTTATTGAACAACGCCAGATTAAAACCCGCGAAGAACTGTTGGAAATAGAACAGGCCTTAAACAAGGCTACCGGTCCCATGCACCGTCTGGCTATGCAATTGGCACAACCGGGACGTTACGAATACGAACTGGTAGCAGCCATGCAGTCACGGGTTGCCGCGCAACAGATGCAATGGGCCTATCCGCCTATTTGTTCGATCCGGGGTGAGGTATTGCACAACGAAACCCATACAAATTGCCTGCAAGAGGGACAACTCCTGCTGGTTGATGCCGGAGCGGAGAGCCCGTTGGGTTATGCTTCCGATATCACACGTACCACCCCTGTTGGGGGGCGTTTCAGTATGCTGCAGCGCGAAATCTATGAAATTGTACTCCGGGCCCAGCAAACGGCTATGGAGGCTATTGCCCCGGGCATACCATTTCGAGATGCGCATTTCCGTGCTGCACGGGCACTCACCGAAGGACTTATTCAACTGGGTTTGATGAAAGGTTCGGCAGATGAGGCAGTGGGAGCAGGGGCTCATACCCTGTTCTTTATGCACGGAATTGGCCACATGATGGGACTGGATGTACACGACATGGAAGATTTGGGCACCCATCGGGTGGGCTTCGATCGCGAGGTGCAGCCCGTTGCCCAGTTCGGAACAGCCAACCTGCGTTTGGGTAAACGCTTGGAAACCGGGTATGTGGTAACCGTGGAACCCGGTATCTATTTCAATCCGGTACTCATCAACCAATGGCAGGCCGAACGCAAATGGGAGGCTTTTATCAATTACTCAAAACTTTCTCGTTACGAAGGTTTTGGGGGCATACGTATTGAAGACAATGTAACGGTTACCCCAACGGGGCATAAGTTGTTGGGCCATCCCATCCCAAAAACCATCGCTGACATAGAACGCATGGTTCAGGAAGCCGGCGAAAAAAAGTGAATGAAATCCTGAGTGCGTTGCGGTGGATTCACTATTTTTTCACTAATTTCAGGGAGCATGTTTTCGGAAGAAATGGCCTATGACAGATGAAAAATACAAAATTCTGATTGCAGACGATTCCGAACTTTCCTATCGGATCATCGTCGAAATCCTCAATATTGTTGGAAGTAATGTTGATATTCATTATGCCGAAAACGGGAAGCTGGCTTGCGATATGGCTCTTGAATTGCTGCCGGATTTAATACTTATGGATGTGATTATGCCGGAGCGGAACGGCATTGAAGCCGTTCGCTATCTGCGAGAGCAGGAAACCACCCGCGATATTCCTGTTATTGTACTTTCGGCAACCGAAAGCCTGAACAGCGCCTACGATGCAGGAGCAAACGATTTTATATCAAAGCCCTTTCAAAAGCACGAACTGCTGATTAAAGTACGCTCCGGAATTCACCTGGTGCAGAATTTAAGAAAGATACAGGAGCAAAAGGAAAGGCTCGAAGGGCAGAATCACGAGCTCATCGCCCAACGCGATAAAATTGACCAGCAACGCAAAGACATCCTCGACGATATACGTTATTCCAAGCGAATTCAAGCCGCCATTCTGCCCAACGGAGAGTTGATGCAACGTGTGCTGCCCAGTCATTTTATTCTCAACCTGCCCAGAAACATAGTAAGCGGCGACTTTTATTGGGTAGGGGAACAGGATGGTTTTCGGACTATTGCGGTAGCCGATTGTACAGGACACGGAGTTTCCGGAGCATTTATGACCATGGCCGGAACGGCCTTTCTAAACGAAATACAGAGCCGGCAAGCCATTCAGGCACCCAACGAGGTACTTTTTGAATTGCGAAAACTGGTTATGAAATTGCTTCAGCAGAAAGGAGAAGAGGGCGAAGCCGCCGACGGAATGGATATATCGATGGTGCGCATTCACCCGGGAAACCGCAAAATGGAATTTGCCGGAGCCAACAACCCCCTGTATCGTTTGCGTAACGGAGAGCTCGAAATTTTTAAAGGCGACCGTATGCCCATTGGCATCCATCTGAATTTTAATACTCCCTTTGTTTGTCATGAAATCGACCTTCTTCCGGGCGATATTCTATATATGTTTACCGACGGTTATGCCGACCAGTTTGGCGGGCCGCGCAATAAAAAATTTCGATACAAACAATTTCAGGATCTTCTGGAAGAGATCTACCCATTGCCCATGCCGGAACAAAAGGAACGCTTACAGAGCACCATGTTGGCATGGATGGGGGCAAACGATCAGGTTGACGACATTCTTATTTTAGGATTTCAAATTTTATAATAAAACCATGCATCGTAACATTTTTGGCTTCATTCTGATCATGGCAATACTGCTTCCTTTAAAGGCATATAGCCAGTCGATTGATGAAGAAGTGAACAACAATATTAAAAAGGCCGAAGCCCTGATTAGCGAGGGGAATAAGAGTGGAGCCGCGCAGGTGTACAACCAAACCGCCTACCTGCTGCGCAGTAACGATCGCTTCGATGAGGCTGCCGAATTATACCAGAAAGTGCTGGATATTAACCTGGAACTTGGAAACCGAAGGGGGCAGATGATCTCTCACAACAATCTGTCGGTACTTTATCTGGAAGCAGAACGCTATCCAAAAGCCATTTATCATCTGCAGAAAGAGTTGGAATATCGCAAACAAATCAATAACAAGTCCGAAATTATTAATGTACTCACCAATTTGGCTACCGCACAGAATGAGGTGGGCAGTTACGATAGTGCTATCGAAAATATTGAGCAAGCCATAAATTTTTCCAAAGAACTGAACGATCTGGCTTTGTTAAAACAAAGCTATGGGGTGGCTTACGACATATACGATCGACAGGGTAATTCCGACAAGTCGTACAAATACTTCGAACTCTACTCGGCCATCGACCGAAAGCTGAAAGAGCAGAAGATGGCAGCCATTTCAACTGAAGCAAACCGGAAAGTGAACGAAGCCGAAACCGAGACCAGGCAAACCCGGCAGCGCCTCGATGAAACCTCGAACCAGCTGGAAGAAACCAAAACCACGCTGCTGCAGGTCGAAGAGCTAACCCGGGAGCAACAAATGGAAATAGAACTTAAGGAAGCCAAAATCAGCGAGCAGAAGGCATTACTCGAAACCGAAGCCTTACGCAGAAAATTCTGGATTATTGGTTTTTCCATCTCCTTTGTTTTTGTGCTGGGCTTATCCCTTATGATCTGGATTATTTTCAGAGCCAATAAAAAAATCAATGCCCAACGCCTGCGTTTGGAAAAACAGAACAAGGAAATACATGCCAGCATTCGCTATGCCAAAACCATTCAGGATGCCATGTTACCCTCCGAGGACCTTCTCAAAAAGTATTTTGACCCCTTTATACTATTCCGTCCCAAAGACATTGTTTCGGGCGATTTTTACTGGGTACTGGCACAGGAACATGCCAATCGGTCGGTGGTTTTTGTAGCGGTGGTGGACTGTACCGGTCATGGTGTACCGGGTGCCTTTATGTCGATGATCGGGAACCGTTTGCTTAATGAAATTGTCAGCGAACGTAAAATGGAATCGCCCGCGGAAATTCTCTTGTCCCTCAATGGAATGATTCGCGAAGTTCTCCGACAGGAAGAAACCGATAATAACGATGGAATGGATTTGGCATTGTGCCGGTTTGAATTCAATAAAAGTGGCGAGCGAACCGTTACTTTTTCAGGGGCTAAGAGGCCCTTGTACATCATTAAAGGGAAGGATAACAAACTCATTACCCATCCGGGCGACCGCAAGTCCATTGGCGGTTACAGCATCAACCGGAAGGAAGCCCTTTTCTTCGATAAAGTGGATCATCTGGACAAAGGAGATACCATCTATATGTTTTCCGATGGAATACTGGATCAGAATGGCCCCGAGCGGAAAAAATTTGGACGCGTGCGGTTGGAAGAGATCATGGTAGATGCATCCGGGCTCACCATGGACAAGCAAAAAGAACTTTTTATACAGCGTTTGGATGAATACAGGAGTGGCGAAGAACAACGCGACGACATTTCACTACTGGGTCTCAAAGTCATCTGATATGGAACATCCCTCCTACGATACGAAAAATATTATTTCCTACCATGGCCCGATTAATATCGATCTGGTGTCCTTTATCAGTAACTATTTAAGGCAGCATATTCGTGCCAATTCATCGGTAGTGGGCCGTATTTATAAGGTACTGATAGAATTGATACAGAATGTATCCTACTATTCGGCAGAGCAATACAGCAACGTGCGCTCGTTTGGCTCCGGTATCGGATATTTCAGGGTGTACGAAGCGCCGGAGCATTACATTATAACCACCGGGAATAAAATACTTAGCGAACACAACACCATACTTCGGCAAAACAGCGAGGAAATTAACCGGCTGGGCGAAGAGGAACTTCGCGAGTTGAAACGTAAAACACGAACTCAAGCCAATATACGGGATATTGGAGCGCATATTGGCCTTATTCAAACCGGCTTGTTAACCGGAAACCAAATTGAACTGAAATTTGACCCGATCGATGAATTGTATTCCTACTTTACCATTTCGGCCAAGGTTAATAAAGAAATTTAATATAATAAGGAAATCAGAAGCACTATGAAAAGTCTAAACATTGAAGCCATACCCGATTCGCCGTATTATCCCGAAGTAAGTTTTGATGTGGAAACGGGCATTTGTGTGCTCCGGGGGGAATCGTACATGGAAGAAGCCTATAAATTCTACATGCCATTGCTGGACTGGTTGAAGCAATATGCTGTTGAGGAGAAGCATACGGTTACCCTGGAGATTAAGCTCACGTATTTTAATACCAATTCATCTCGCTTGTTGCTGGATATGTTCGATATCTTGAAGAAGGCCGAAGACCATGGAACCAAGGTTAAAATTAAATGGTATTACGAAGCCGACGATCCCGACATACAAGATGAAGTAGAAGACTTTGAAATTGAAACCGGATTGAAATTCGAAATGGTTCCGATGGAGGATTAGCATTTCGTCCGAGCCGAATTGCAAAGAAGGATTCCCTGAGGATAACTCCGGCGGGAGTCTCAATTATAGGGTCTGCCAGAGGATGAGGATGTTCTGTTAAAGTATAAAAAAAGGCCCAAAGAGCTGTGCTCTTTGGGCCTTACTTTTTTTCCGGGAGCAATCAGAGAATCTTCGCAGCATACAGCTCGCGGTTCATGCGGGCAATATGGCTGAGCGAAATTTCTTTGGGACATTCTGCTTCGCAGGCTCCGGTGTTGGTGCAGTTACCAAAGCCTAATTCATCCATTTTAGCGACCATCTTTTTAACCCGCTCCTTGGCTTCAATTTTACCCTGCGGGAGCATAGACAGTTGCGATACTTTGGCCGATACAAACAACATGGCCGAAGCATTTTTACAGGAAGCTACACAGGCGCCGCAACCGATGCAGGCGGCTGCATCCATGGCAATGTCAGCGTCCTTTTTGGAAATCGGAAGGGCATTGGCATCCGGAACACCCCCGGTATTGACGGAAACATAACCTCCGGCTTCGATGATTTTATCAAATGCACTCCGATCCACCACCAAATCGCGGATAATGGGGAAAGGTTTAGCCCGCCAGGGTTCAACGGTAATGGTATCGCCATCCTTAAACTTCCGCATATGCAGCTGACAGGTGGTTACACCCGTGTCGGGGCCATGGGGACGTCCGTTGATATACAGTCCGCACATACCGCAAATGCCCTCGCGGCAGTCGTGATCGAAACATACGGGCATCTCAAATTTATCCACCAGTTGCTGGTTTAAGATGTCGAGCATTTCTAGGAACGATGAATCGGGAGATATATTGGTTACCAGGTAGGTTTCAAACCTGCCTTTTGCCTGACGGTTTTCTTGTCGCCAAATTTTTAGTGTCAGATCCATAGTGCTTATTTCTTGTAATTACGTGTTTGTACTTTGATATTCTCGTAAACGAGGGCTTCCTTGTGCAGCACGGGATCCTCGTCGAAGCCTTTGTATTCCCAGGCTGCTGCGTACATAAAGTCGGTGTCGTTGCGCAGAGCTTCTCCTTCGTCGGTTTGGAATTCTTCACGGAAGTGTCCGCCACACGATTCCTCGCGGTTCAATGCATCGCGGGCCATCAGCTCCCCGATCTCAATGAAATCGGCTACACGGCCCGCTTTTTCCAGTTCGGGGTTGAAGCTGTTTTTATCGCCCGGAATACGAACCTGAGTCCAGAATTCCTTCTTCATTTGTTGAAAATCGGCTACGGCTTGTTTCAGGCCTTCTTTATTGCGCGCCATGCCTACCAAATCCCAGAGTTTAAGACCAAAGCGCCGGTGGAAACTGTCTACGGAAACCTGGCCATTGATACTCATCAGCTTATCGATACGTGCCTGAGCTGCTTTTTTGGCCTCCTGGAATTCAGGAGCTTCCGGACTCATGCGGGGAGTGAGAATATCGTCGCTCAGATAGTTCTGGATGGTATACGGAAGTACGAAGTAACCATCGGCCAATCCCTGCATCAGAGCCGAAGCACCCAGGCGGTTGGCTCCGTGATCGGAGAAGTTGGCTTCGCCAATGGCAAACAAACCGGGAATGGTTGTTTGCAGTTCGTAATCGACCCAGATTCCCCCCATGGTGTAGTGGATGGCCGGGTAAATCATCATGGGCGTTTCGTAGGGATTGTCGTCCACAATTTTTTCGTACATCTGGAAGAGGTTACCGTAGCGTTGTTCCACCACCTCTTTACCCAGTCGGTTGATGGCATCGGAAAAATCGAGGTAAACCGCCAAACCGGTACCAACACCATATCCGGCATCGCAACGTTCCTTGGCGGCACGGGAGGCCACATCGCGTGGCACCAGGTTGCCAAAGGCCGGGTAACGGCGTTCCAGGTAGTAGTCGCGATCGGCTTCGGCAATATCGGTTGGTTTCAGCTTTCCGGCGCGAATGGCTTCGGCATCTTCTTTTTTGGCGGGCACCCATATACGGCCGTCGTTCCGCAAGCTTTCGCTCATCAGGGTGAGTTTCGACTGAAAATCGCCATGTACCGGAATGCACGTAGGGTGAATTTGAACGTACGAGGGGTTGGCAAAACAGGCTCCTTTTTTGTACACCTGCCAGGCAGCACTTCCATTGGAACCCATCGCATTGGTCGAAAGGAAGAACGCATTGCCATAACCACCCGAAGCAATTACCACGGCATGGCCAAAGTGGCAGTCGATTTCTCCGGTTACCAGGTTGCGGGTTACTATACCGCGTGCCTTGCCGTCAACAATGACCACATCGAGCATTTCGGTACGAGTGTACAGGGTAACGCTTTTCTTTTCTACCTGGCGCATCAGGGCACTGTAAGCTCCCAGTAGCAATTGTTGTCCGGTTTGGCCCCGGGCATAGAACGTACGTGAAACCTGAGCACCACCGAAGGAACGGTTGTCGAGCAATCCGCCGTATTCGCGGGCAAAAGGAACACCCTGTGCCACACACTGGTCAATAATCAGGTTACTTACTTCGGCCAGACGGTGCACATTGGCTTCGCGGGCACGGTAGTCGCCCCCTTTAATGGTATCGTAAAACAAACGGTAAACGCTGTCCCCATCGTTCTGGTAATTCTTTGCGGCATTAATACCTCCCTGGGCTGCAATGGAATGCGCCCGGCGCGGACTGTCCTGAATACAGAAGGTTTTTACTTTAAAACCCATCTCGCCCAGCGATGCCGATGCCGAAGCACCCGCCAGGCCGGTACCCACTACAATAATATCGAGTTTTCGCTTATTGGCCGGGTTAACCAATTTTTGGTGGGCTTTGTATCGGGTCCACTTTTCTGCTATAGGACCTTCAGGTATTTTAGATTCTAGCTTAGCCATATTGAATTGTATTTCTTAATCTATTTAATGAAGTAAACGAGAACGGGTATGCTCATAAAACCCAGAGTAACCAGGATAGTGTACAGGATGCCCAGCCCTTTGATGATGGGGGTGTATACCGGGTGGTTCAGTCCCAGGGTCTGAAAAGCCGACTGGAAGCCGTGATGCAGGTGGAAACCTAAGCCCAGAAGGGCTGCTACATACACCCATACCACCCATCCAATCTTGAAACGGGCAATAACCAGGGTGGCCAGGTCATGATAGTTCTCACCGTTGTAAACCACCTCTGGCACTCCTCCAATAAATTTGGCTTTTACATAGAAATCGATCAGGTGAAGTACCAGAAAAATTCCAATGACAACCGCTGTGTGGAACATGTACTTCGAGAAGAAAGACTGTTGGGAGTTATTGCTTTTGGCATACCCAATGGGGCGGGCCAATTTGTTTTGTAGCGACACAATCATACCATAGATGATGTGCAGCAGAAAACCGCCAAAAAGCGTAAGCTCCATAATTTTTATTACCGGGTTGGTTCCCATAAAGTGAGCCGCCTTGTTGAAAGGTTCTTTCGACTCCAGGAAAACCAGCAGGTTAATTCCCAGGTGTACCAGCAAAAAGCTGATCAGGAAAAGGCCGGCCAGAGACATAATCAGTTTCCTGCCAACCGATGAGTTAAAAATTGTATTCATTCTTACGGTATGTTTATCGTGTTACCTTTGCTAAAAAATTGAAGGCCAAATATACCTTGTCTTACTACATTATGCAAGGCGGACCGGGATGGATTCCATGCAGTTGGTGTGCTTACTAATTGGGGTAAAACGAATGGTTAGCTTCTAAAACCTGCTTGCCTGATTACAGGGCAAGTCTACAATATACTGTAATACAAGGAAATAAATTTTACAGGACTTGGACTGAGTTAGCACGAATAGGGTTGTTGCCGAGTGCTATGGCTCGCACTATTTAGAAGGATTCCGCCAAAAGTGAAGGCTCGACAGGCAAGACTGATGATGTAGCTTACTTACTGGTAATGCGCAGAAACACCGGAGAGTTATAAGGCAACAAGGTTTTTTTTACCTCCTTATCTGCCCTGCATTTTGTAACTTCGAAATGCTACATCAGTTAAGAGTAGTGAGTATTCATTGGGGCAGCTGCCCATCAAACCTAAATCTATGCACAGTAAAGTAAATTGGGTGTATTGTATCTGGGTACCTTCAAAGGACACTCCAGATATACCGGCGGAAAATCTGGTAGCGATTCACAAGCACATTCGTGCTTTTGCCGAAGAAAAGGGGATCGTTATCGACAGTGCAAACTGGTTTCAGGGGGAGTTTAGGGTATTATTCGCTTTGGCTCCCGAGCAAACCATAGACAAAGTGGCACTACAAATTCAGGGCGAATCGCAGTATTGGATCAACCAGCAAAAGTTCCTTGTTAGTCGATTTGAGTGGGACAGTTCCTACCGATCCATAGGAGTGAGTCGTTCGAACGCGGAACGCTACCGGCAGATGATTCAACATCCGGAGGTATTTCAGGATGTACCATTTTTTGATTCGTTAAATGACGATTGGCATATTTTTTACCACGAAACCTATTTTGGGTAGACAGATTCCCGTTGCCAGTTGGGTTTTCGGAATCTTATTCCAGCAGTTGGAACACCTCATCCAGGTTGGGTTCCAGGATAATCTCCGTACGCCGGTTTTTCTGACGGGCTTCGGGTGTGCTACGTGGGTCAATAGGGAAAAATTCTCCCCGTCCGGCTGCCGTAAGCCGTTTGGGATTGATTCCACTGCCATCGAGCAGGATACGGATGATAGCTGTTGCTCTGACCACACTCAGGTCCCAGTTATCCTGGAAACGCGATCCGGGTTTTAAGGGTACGTCATCGGTATGCCCTTCTATCAGCACGTTGATATCGGGATTTTGCGCCAATACCCCCGCCAGGGTCTTGAGGGCTGTTTTCCCCCGGGGATCTACCTCAGTACTGCCACTGGGGAAGAGTAGTTTTTCGTCGAGTGAAACATAAACCTTTCCATTTTCCTTTCGGATGGTAAGCCCCTGGTTTTCGAAACCCGTAAGGGCTTTGGAGAGTTTGTTCTTCAAGGCTTCAGCCTGGGCATCCTTCTGGGCAATTATTTTTTCCAGATCCAACAGACGGGCGCTCTTCTGGTCGAGCTCCCGACGAAGCTGATCTAATGCCAAACGATCCTTATCCAGTTTGGTCTGGGTTTGGTTCAGCTGATCTTCGCGTTGGTACAGGTCGCGCTGGGTAGCTTCAAGCTTACCCATGAGCTGGCGGGTTTCGCTGTCGCTGCCCGAAATGAGAGCCTGCTGGGATTTATTCAGTTCATCGTAGCGGCTGTTTAACTGACTGTATTTGCCTTTGAGGTTTTTCAGCTCTTCTGCATTGGCCAATCCTTGCTCCTCAGTACGTTTTACTTCCGCTTCCGACTGGTCCAGATTCGCTTTCAACTCGGTATTCTCCACAGTGAGTTTTTCATTCTCAGTAAGAAGTTCTTCGCGTTCGTTTTTACACTGGTCGCGTTCTTTCTCGGTTTCGGAATAAAGCTGTGGCGGAACACAAGCTGCCAATGTTAATAAAAGCAAAATGCCTCCACAGCGTAAGAATAAAAACTCTTTCATAGCGTTACTTGTTTATTCGAAAAGCGAAATTACATGAAGCGGTGAGCCTCCTCAAACGATCTCGCTAAGAATTATTAACTTTGAACGAAATTTCTCTTAAAAAAGTATGAAGCGCTCGTACCCTTTGTTGGAAACCATTAACAGTCCTCACGACCTGAAGCAACTAAATGTGGAGGAACTGGTAAAGGTGAGTAGTGAGCTTCGTCAGTTTATTATTGATGAGGTTTCGACCAATCCGGGTCACTTTGGTGCGAGTTTGGGAGTGGTAGAACTCACTGTGGCGCTGCATTATGCCTATAATACGCCCTTCGATAAAATTGTATGGGACGTGGGTCATCAGGCCTATGCCCATAAAATACTTACCGGCCGCAGGGAGCGTTTCCATACCAACCGAAGGTTCAAAGGGCTGAGCGGATTCCCTAAGATGGACGAAAGCGAGTACGATGCCTTTGGGGTCGGCCACTCATCCACCTCCATATCGGCGGCTTTGGGCATTGCCGTTAGCGATCAGCAAAGAGGTATTTCGCGAAATGTGGCAGCTGTAATTGGCGATGGTTCCCTTACCGGAGGAATGGCCTTTGAAGCCTTGAACAACGCCGGAGCATCCAATGCCAACATACTGGTAATTCTTAACGATAACAACATATCCATTGATGCCAGCGTAGGCGCCCTGAAAGAATACCTGGTTGATATTACCACCTCCAGGACCTACAATAAGCTGAAAAATGAATTGTGGCACTTGATGGGCAAGATCAATAAAATAGCGCCTCATGCCCGCGATTATGCCCAAAAGCTCGAGAACGGACTGAAGTCGGCCATGCTCCGGCAAAGTAATCTGTTTGAAGCCTTAAACTTTCGGTACTTTGGCCCCATCGACGGGCACGATGTGGTGCACGTTGCGCGCTTGTTGCACGATCTGAAGGGTATACCCGGCCCCAAACTGTTGCACGTACTCACCACAAAAGGCAAAGGGTTCAAACAGGCCGAAGAAAACCAAACCGAATATCACGCTCCGGGCAAGTTCAACCGTGAAACCGGAGAACTCATAAGGGTTAAAAAAGATGCCGATACCCCTCCGCTCTACCAGGATGTCTTTGGACAAACCTTGCTGGAACTGGCACGTACCAACGATAAGATAGTTGGCATTACTCCGGCCATGCCTACGGGTTGTTCCCTGAAAATTATGATGGACGAAATGCCCGAACGTACCTTTGATGTGGGAATTGCCGAGCAGCACGCCGTTACGTTTTCGGCCGGACTGGCCTCACAGGGCATGGTGCCTTTTTGCAATATTTATTCGTCGTTTATGCAACGAGCTTACGATCAGGTGATCCACGATGTGGCTTTGCAAAACCTTCCGGTGGTTTTTTGTCTCGACCGGGGGGGCTTGGTGGGTGCGGATGGGCCAACGCATCACGGTGCGTACGACCTGGCCTATATGCGTAGCATTCCGGGAATGACCGTAGCGGCTCCCATGGACGAGATTGAACTGCGCCACATGATGTATACGGCTCAACTGAGCAAGTACGGCCCATTCTCCATCCGATATCCGCGAGGCCAAGGGATGCATACCGACTGGAAAAAACCTTTCGTAGAACTGGTTCCCGGAAAGGCCCGAAAGCTCCAGGATGGTACCGACGTGGCGATTCTTACGATTGGCCATGCCGGCAACCTGGTACGGGAAGCCCTCCAGAAGTTAAAATCGGCCAAAATGACTTTTGCCCACTACGACATGCGCTATGTTAAGCCCTTGGACGAAACCTGTTTACATGAGGTATTCCGGCATTTCGACAAGGTACTGACCGTTGAAGATGGCACCCTGATGGGAGGTTTTGGATCGGCCATTGTGGAATTTATGTGCGACAACGCCTATACCGCCCAGATTAAGCGGCTGGGTATCCCCGACGAATTCATTGAACACGGTACCCAGCAGGAGCTTTACAAGGTATGCGGTTTGGATCCGGATAGCATCATTGCCGCACTTCGCGGCATGGTGAAACCCGGGGTGTTGTTTAATGTTGGGTAGTGCTTCTTACGGTTTGAAAGGGGTAAAGCATTACCTGCTCATTTACCTTGCCGATTATTTCCAACGCGTAGCCTCGGTGTAGTAGTTACGGTACTCCTCCATACCGGTATTCAATTCGTTGGGCGAATCACTCTTGAAGGGAGTAGTTGAAGCAGGGCTAATAAAGAAAAAATTCTTTAAATTGTTTTGTAGCGCGGTTCTAATGGCTTGTCTTGTTTTCATGATACGATACTTTTAGAGGGTGAAACGATTCATTTACTGTACGGATTCGGATTCGTCCTTCTCCTGTAATTTTTTAAGCAGCAGGGTAACGTTGGCATACATGGAGGTGTTTTGCACAATAACGTGTTCGGGCACTTGCAGTTGACTGGGAGTTAGATTCCAAATGGCTTCGATTCCCGAGGCCACCAGCAAATCGGTTACTTCCTGGGCCACCGTATGGGGTACCGTAAGCACGGCTATACGTACCTGCAGACGTCGGGCTAAATCCTGAAACTTATTCATGTGCAGAATATTAATGCCACTTCGGCTGCGGCCAATTTTATCCCGATTGGTATCGAAAGCGGCCACTATTTTTAGCCCGAAACGTTGAAAATCAGGATACGACATCATGGCCATACCCAGGTTTCCTGCTCCAACTAAAAAAGCTTCATTGGCTCGATTATAGCCCAGGAAACTTTCGATGGTCTGAATAAGTTCATGGATGTTATAGCCAATGCGAGGACGTCCTTTAACTCCGGTTGTTGCCAGATCTTTGACTACCTGGGTGGGATCGCATTGAAGTTCTTTACCTATCACCGGTGCAGAAATGGTAAGTATACCTTTGTCTTGTGCTTTCTGCAGGTAGTGCAAGTACCTGGGCAGCCTTTTAAGTGTGGGCTCGGATGCTTTAGTGCGTTTGGTGTTCTGGGGAGCTTCCATGATACGTGCCTAATTTTTCCAATTCAAAAATAGCTATTTTCATCTAATAAAGAAAAAAATCTTTATATATTTTATAAAATTCGTGGATTTGCTGCAGATTGCGATTTTATTGAAAATTTAGTAAATTACAGCATACTTTAGGCAGAATGGAGTTATTAGAAACAAGTAACTTACTGAATCAGCTGGAACAGCAGATTCTTGTTCTCAATCCGGAATACAGGATCCGTTATCAGAACATTGCAGCACAACAGCATTTGAATGGGGAACTTCGTGAGGCGGAAGCGCCTTGTTTTCACCGTTTCTACTTACGCGATACTCCCTGTGAATTATGTCCGGTACAGCGACTGCTATTGGAACACCAAGCGGTGCGGGGTAATTTTTATTGTATGGGAGCCCTGCACCAGGTATGGGCACAGCAAGTGAACTGGGAAGGAAGCAACCAAATTCTGCTTCAGCTGCAAGTACCTTCAGAGCCTGAAAGAGCCCCGTATCCGCAATTGGAAAACCGGGAACCCTATCGGTTCCTGTCGGAAGACCTGGTGTATGCCGCCACCGTGCACGAGCGAATCGAAAGAACCGATGCGCCCGTTCCGGAATACCGGTTTACCTTTGTAAATAGAGCCTTCGAGAGTCTAACGGGATTGCATCAATCCGATATTCTTAACCGGCCGTTGCACGAAGTGATGCCGGATATCGCCGAAGCATGGATGGCGAATTTTCAGGCTGTTAGCGATTCAGAAAATCAACGGAGTTTCCAGTTGCCGCTGCCCCATTCGGATCGGGTTGCCGAATTCACCGTTTATATGCTTCCTTCGCAGGCATTTATCACCCGGATTCACGATATGACCCAACAGGCCAAATCGGTTCAAATTCTTCAGGAAAGTGAAGAACGCTATCGCAAACTCGTGGAAGCCTCTACCAACCTGGTGTTGCTTTTTAATTCAACGGGATATGTTTTCGCCAATCCGGCTGCACTTAAAGCGTTAGGGTATCCCCATTTTGAAAGTATATCAGAACACAACCCCATCGAGCTCTTTCATCCGGATGAAATGGAACAGGTGCGTCCTAAGCTGGAATCCTGTCAAAGAGGTGAAACCAATGAACCTATGGATGTGCACCTGCACCGAAGCGACGGAAGCTATCTGCTCACAGAAAGCGTATTTCTTCCGATCCAGTACCAGCAGGAATACTCGACATTGGTTTTGGGGCACGACATTACTGAACGCAGGCATTCGGAAGGTATGATGGCCGAGGCCGATGCCATTATTCGCAAAATTCAGGAAGGGGTATCCGGGGTGGTTGGCGAAGATTTTTTCCCGGTAATGGTCGAAAAACTGGCAGTAATTCTGAAAGCCGATTACACCTACGTGGGCGAATTGTCGGCAGCCAATAAACAATGGGTCAGTACCTTGTCATTTTTCAGCAAGGGGCATATTGCCCCTAATTTTCAGTACGGATTAAAGGATACTCCTTGCGAAGAAGTTTTTAATCGTCCCTTTCAGGCCATTGAGCGGGGGGCATCGGAACGCTATCCGAACGATGTGTTTTTAAAAGAACGGAATATTGAAGGTTACATAGGCGTTGCCCTGAAAAACTCACGTGGTGAGCCGGTTGGGCTCATCGTAGCCTTATTTCAGGAACCGGTGCAGAACCTTCAGCAAGCCAGTATGGTGTTGGATATCTTCTCTGCCCGAACAGGTGCCGAAATTGTACGCATGCGTGCCGAAAGGGATTTGGAAGAGGCCCATGAGAAATTTCGTTCCATCGCCGAAAACCTGCCCGATATTATTTTACGGATCGACCGTGATATGCGTGGGATGTATGTTAATGCCAAAGTAGAGGAATATACCGGAATCCCTCCCGGGAATTTCATGGGTACCCATTTGCTGGATCTGGATCTAAAAGAGAGCTTTCTGCAAAACCGGCTGGAGGATTTGAACCGGGTGCTTGCAAGCCGGGAAATGAGCCAAACCCTTGTTTCAGTGAATACTCTAAAAGGTTACCGAACTCTGGAATGGCGCATGATTCCGGAATTCTCCGTAGATGGCGAAGTGGAAAGCATTCTCAATCTCATTCGCGATTTAACCGAAATACGCCGAACGGAAATGGAACTCAACCAACTGTTCAACCTTTCGGCCGATTTGATTTGCATTACCGATATCGGGGGTAATTTTATTCGGGTGAATCCGGCCTGGGAGCAGCAATTAGGTCATGCGGAACAGGATCTGTTGGGTCATTCGATGTATGAGCTCATCCATCCGGAAGATGTGGAACCCACCCGGCAAAGCATTGTTGCCAAACTCCGGTCGAACGAAATTCTGTTCAACTATGAAAACCGCTACCTGTGCAAGGACGGAACCCACCGCTGGTTGTCGTGGGTGGTGCAGCCTTATAGCGACATGGACAAGATGTTTTGTATTGCCCGTGATGTTACCGAGAACAAGAAGAATTTCAGGGAACTGATTATGGCAAAAGAGAAGGCTGAGGAAGGAGATCGCCTGAAGACGGCTTTTTTGGCCAACATGTCACACGAAATCCGCACCCCCATGAATGCCATTATTGGCTTTTCCACCTTGCTCAAACGTGAGGATTTGTCGCTGGCCAAACGCCTGCATTACACCAATATTATTGAGTCCCGTAGTAAAGATTTACTTTCCATAATACACGATTTACTGGATATTTCGAAGATAGAATCGGAACAAATTCAAATTATCCGGGAGGATTTTTCAATCAATGATTTTCTGGAAGAATTGCGTGAAGATTACCATCAGAAATTATCTGCCATGGATGATTATTCCATCCAATTACAGCTGCGAAAACCCAAAGGTCTTCCCCGGGAGCGTATTATTAATGACCGTGTCCGGGTAAAACAGGTCATGATCAACTTGTTGGACAATGCTATAAAATTCACCAAGAAGGGACAGGTTACTTTTGGGGCAGTTCCCCAGTCGGATAAGTTGCTTTTCTTTGTTTCCGATACCGGTATTGGCATTAAGAAGAGCAAACAGAAGGCTATTTTTGAACGTTTCCGACAGGTCGAAAACTCCCTTACCCGGCAATACGGAGGCAACGGTCTGGGGCTTTCCATAAGTAAAGCGTTGGTTGAATTGATGGGGGGTACCATTTGGGTCGATTCGGAAGAAGGAACAGGAAGTTCCTTTTACTTTACCTTACCGGCATTGTTTAAAGAAGAGCCGTTTGGGCAAACGGTTAAAAAAATGTCCAAAGTGGGTGAGAACCTTCGTATGAACGGTATGAAGGTACTGGTTGCCGATGCTGACAAAATGAGCCGCAACTTCCTTAGGGTGCTGTTTGATCAGCTGGGAGCCGAAGTATGTTTTGCCCATAGCGGTAAACGTACCCTGGAGCTGTTGGAAGAAAACCACCATTTTGCCCTTCTGCTTTTTGACATTCACCTGCCCGATATCAAAGGCTATGATCTGCTGTGCCAGATACGTTCCCGAAACAAACAATTACCGGTTATTGCTCAGTCGTCCATGTATACCAGCGAGAATACCTCGCGCTGTACCGAGCTGGGTTGTACCGAACACCTCTCAAAGCCCATTCTGATTGACGATTTGTTGGCATCGGTTCAGCGCCTGCTTTTTCCAACCTGACTCGCCTGTTAGAACCAGTCATCCCCCGGTTAGGAGTTAAAAAGCCTTGAAATGCTTTATTTTCCAGGCATTTCTTTGTAACTTGCAAGTAATTGAATTTGTGTGCTATATGTTCTTATGAGTGGCTTAAAAGCTACCTACCTCTTGCATTGGTGTTGGAACTTAATCTACTACTATGTCACACAGGGTGCAATTTGATTATCCGCATAGCGATTATCCACTGATTTTGCGGAGCTCCTATCAGGATGATACCTACTACGGAGTTGACCTTTTTGAAAGCCGACGTATAAAAATTATTCTTCGAAAGTATGGATGCAGGCGCAGTTTCCACACCCTGCCAGGTCGGGTAACTGCCAATCTGAATCCCTTTGTATGGGACAAACACCATCAACGTTTCCGTATTGACCTCTTTCAAAAAATAGAGGTGCATTTGAATACCCTGGAAGAGGCCGTGGTGAACTATTCCATTTTTAACGAAGATAAGGTTTGAATTGGGGTAGGTTCAAAAAACACGTCAGTTGGAGTAAGGACTTAGATCCCTGACTGTTGAATGAAGGTTATCCGTATACTACGCATGGCAGATGGAGGGAATTTCAGTATTTCCCTCTTTTTTCCTGCTGTCGTTGTGGGTTAGCGAGAGAATAAATTATTCTATTTTCTTCCGAACTCCATCAGGTAGGCCTTCATAAATTCGTTCAGGTCGCCATCGAGAACCGCCTGGGTATTGCCCGTTTCGTAGCTGGTACGTAAATCTTTAACCAGTTTGTAAGGGTGCAGCACGTAGTTTCGTATTTGCGATCCCCATTCAATTTTTTTCTTCTGTCCTTCAATTTCGGCTTGTTTTTCCATGCGTTTGCGCAGCTCCATTTCATACAGGTGCGAGCGCAGAATGCGCATGGCATTTTCGCGGTTTTTCAACTGCGAGCGGGTTTCGGTATTTTCCACGGCAATACCGGTGGGAAGGTGGCGTACCCGCACCCCCGTTTCTACTTTGTTTACGTTTTGGCCTCCGGCACCTCCCGAACGGAAGGTATCCCATTCCAGATCGGCCGGGTTGATTTCGATTGCAATTTCGTCATCCACCACCGGGGAAACGAATACCGAGGTAAACGAAGTATGACGGCGGGCATTGGAATCGAAGGGCGAAATACGCACCAGGCGGTGAACGCCGTTTTCGCTTTTCAGGTAGCCGTAAGCGTAATCGCCCTCAAACTCGAGCGTGACGGATTTCACCCCGGCTTCATCGCCCGCGAGGTAACTGATTTCTTTTACTTTGAAATCGTTACGTTCGCCCCAGCGTATGTACATACGCATGAGCATCTCGGCCCAGTCCTGGCTTTCGGTGCCGCCGGCTCCGGCATTGATTTTCAGAATGGCTCCAAGCGCATCTTCTTCCTGGCCCAGCATGTTCTTGAATTCCAGGTCTTCTATTTGCTCCAGTGTTTTTGCGTAGTGCTGGTCAAGCTCCTCTTCGGTGGCTTCGTCCATTTCATAAAAGTCGAAGAGCACCTGCAAGTCCTCCAGTCCCGACTTTACGGCATCGTAGCCCTTGGTCCAGAACTTAAGCGAGGCAATTTTTTTAAGTTGCAGTTCCGCTTGTTTGGGGTCGTCCCAAAAACCCGGTTCCCGCGTAATGGCTTCCTGTTCCTCTACTTCTTTTTGTTTGCTGGCAATGTCAAAGATGCCTCCTTAACGAAAGCTCGCGTCCGGCTAAGTCTTTCATCTGCTCGGTTGTAACCATGGTGCTGTTGTATTTTGAAGCCACGAAAGTACGAAAATTGCAGCGAACTACCTACTCCAAACCTACCTGACTGAAAAAGTGGTTCATTAAATCGGGTTCGTAGCCGCGTTGGGTTCCAAAGGAAAAAAGACGGGTTTTCTGCTGCCAGGGGTCTCGGATTTTTAATGCGTGTAATTTTTTTTGCAGCTCGCCGGCAATCATTTCCTGGTATTCGGCCTCATCCAGCAGGTTAAGTGCAGCTTCTATTTCGGGTGGCGGAATATGGTGCCCTTTCAGTTGGTAGCGTATTTTGAGTCTGCCCCACCGGTTAAAACGCATTTTATCGCGGGCATAGGCTTGGGCAAAACGTTCAGTCGACAGGAAGCGGCCTTCGGTGAGTTGTTTCATGATGCTTTCACTTTCCGACGCGGTTAGTCCCCACTGGGTTAATTTTATGGAAAGTTCGTAGGGCGATTTTTCGGCACGGGCACATAGTGCCATCAGCCGTTCCAGGGCTTGTTCCCGGGTGAGCGTTGGAGGCCTCATGGATGCATGGCTTTTAAGAAACGGGTTTTACCCTCCAGATCCTTCAGCAGTTCCACCTGGCGAAAGCCTTGTGCGGTAAAGAGTGCCTCCATTTCAGCACCCAGGTATTCGTTAATTTCCAGGTACACAAATCCTGCCGGCAGGAGAAAGCGGAGCGCAAAGCGGGCAATGGCTTTGTAGAAAATCAACGGGTTGCCGTCGTCCACAAATAGTGCTTCCGGGGGTTCGTAGTCCAACACATTTTTGTGCATCGAATTTTTTTCCAGCATCCGAACATAGGGCGGATTGGAAACGATCAAATCCAGTTTCTCGGGCTGAAATCGGGAATTCAGCAGGTCGTCGGGAACCCAGGTTATCGTAACCTTACTTTGTCGGGCGTTTTCGGCGGCAATTTGCAAGGCAGTAACCGACAGGTCGGTTCCCCATACCTTTGCCTTGGGGAGGTGTTTGGCCAGGGCAATGGCCATACAGCCGCTGCCGGTGCAAAGGTCGGCAATGTGCAAGGGTTCGTACTTCGGAATTTCCTGCAGAATGGAATGCACCAGGTATTCGGTTTCGGGACGAGGGATCAGCACTCCGGGGCCCACTTTTATTTTAAGATCCAGAAAGTCGGTCTCGCCCAGAATGTATTGCACCGGTTCGTTTTTTTGCAAACGCTGCAAAGCTGCAAGCATTTTTTTTTCCGCTTCGGGCGATGTATTTTTGTTCATCTGCTGATGGAGCTGCTGGCGCGAGCACAACAGGTAGTGTTCGGCACACCAGAAGAACAGGCTGTCGGCCTCCTGCGGAGGGTAGATCGGAGCCAGTTGCTGATGAAAAGACAGCCGGATTTCGGAGAGCAGCATTTACCTACATTTTGGAATTCAAAAATACATGCAAAATACCAATAGCCCACAGGAACCTGAACTTTTCATGCAGCGTTGCCTCGAACTGGCACTGAACGGGCTGGGTGCGGTTGCCCCCAACCCATTGGTGGGTGCTGTGATAGTCCACCAGGGAAAAGTTATTGGCGAAGGTTACCACCGCAAATTCGGACAGGCACATGCCGAGGTCCATGCCATACGGTCGGTGCAAAATCAGGATTGGCTGAAAGAAAGTACCCTCTACGTTAATTTGGAACCCTGCTCGCATACCGGAAAAACGCCTCCATGCTCCGATCTGATTATTGAAAGTGGCATTCCAGAGGTGATTATCGGTACGGTTGATGATAATTCGCTGGTGGCCGGCAGGGGCATCGAGAAACTTCGCAAAGCCGGGGTGGCCGTTACGGTGGGCATTCTGCCCGAAGCCTGCTACCATTTAAACCGGCGCTTTTTCACGTACCACCGTAAGAAACGACCCTACATTATTCTTAAATGGGCGCAAACCCTCGATGGGTTTATCGATATCGAACGTATTCCCGGTACACCGGTGGGAGTAAATTGGATTTCGACCCCGCTGTCGCGCACCCTGGTGCACCGCTGGCGATCCGAAGAGCAGGGAATTCTGGTAGGTACCAACACCGTACTGGCCGATAACCCCCAACTGAACCTGCGATACTGGGAAGGGAACAACCCCATCCGCCTCGTGCTGGATCGCAACCTGCGCATTCCAACCGATGCCGCCGTAATGGATGCCTCAGCACCCACTTTGGTCTACACCAATGCTACCGCACCATTTTCCGTAAGCGGATCAGTTCAGTACATTGAGTGTGCTTTTACCGACAGGAACCTGCAACCGGTTTTCGACGATTTGTACCAGCGCGGCATTGCTTCGGTATTGGTAGAAGGAGGCCAAAAGGTATTGCAGGGTTTGATTCAATCCGGACTTTGGGATGAAGCGCGGGTTTTTATCGGGAAGAAAACTTTTGAATGGGGCGTGTCGGCACCGGAACTGCCAGGAAATCAGGTGGAAGAGCAGTACCTGGGATCCGATCGGATGGTAGTGTACCGGAACGGGTAGACCCACTATATTCACACCGAAAGCACCTTTCTTTTTTATAACTTTAATTCCGGAGGCTAAGGAGTTGTTAATAAGCTTTTTCATATCGAGGGGAAACAAAGCGTATTTTTACGCGCTGTCGTTTAAAAAACCTGGTTTCCCGGGAACAAATCAGGTTGGGTAAGCGTAAGGTAGTATTGCCCCCAACTGTAAACGAACTTTTTAGTGCTTAGCATGGTTCGGATTAACCCGGTCAATTTTAGGGAGCGGGGTAAGCGGCCTGTTGTTTTATAGGATTACTAACCCAATGGAGCACCATCCATAGATGCAGGAAAGAAGGTTATATACTGGTATTTTTAGGGCAGGGATGCTTTTGCTGCTCATACATTTGGGATCTGCTGTATCACTTTTTGCCGTGGGCACTTTTACATCTCAGATGTCACAAGTATGGACGTTTACCGGAGTAAACAGTTGGAGTTATAGTGGATCTTCCCCAGGACGCTACCCGGGAACAGAAAATGGTGATATCGTTATTATTAAGGCAGGTCATACCATAACCATGAATGTGGATCTGTTGAATAATCGTTATGTAGAGCTAACTATTGAGGCAGGAGGAGTTCTCGTTGTTAATAACTACATTTTTCTTGCGGCAAACATTGCAAATGCTGGTTCAATTACACAGACCACCGGTTACTTAACAGTTAATGGTGATTTTTCAGGAACCGGAAGCCTGACTCCTGGAACGGGAACGGTGGATTACAACCTAACAGGGAATCAATTGGTAAAAGGGGGGAATTACTACAATCTGGTATTTAGTGGAAGTGGAACAAAAACCCTCAGTGGCGATATAACCTTAGCCACGAATCTAACGGTGAATGCCGGAGTGGTTGTTGAGGGCCTTTCGGTGGAATATGACATCACCCTGAATGGTAGTTCGAAAACACTCAGCATTGCTGCCGGAGCCAGTTTGTCGGCCGATCTTCTTCAGATCGGCGATGCTGCTTCCATCGAAATTACAGGTGCCGGCAATTTATTGGTTGGCGATGATATATCGTTTTTAGGCTCCAATGCCACGTTAACCAACAACCTGACGGGCAACTTTGAATTGGATGGCGCTACCACGGGCGTTGGGGAAAACGGCTACATTCAATACAATTTCGGTGGGGGTAACCGGTTCATTAATAATGAAACGGTGAATATTTCCGATACGGATGGAGGGATTTTCATTGGCACAGGGGGTAACTATGTGGACAATTATGGAACCATGTACCTCGATGTGATTAACTTTAACGGGAATACCTTTTATCTGGACAACTATGGCACCATTAATCAGGGCAGCGATTTTTTAAATTCCGCCTCTGTAGAAGAGCTTAATAATCATAACAATGCTACCTGGAACTGGTCTGGTGCAAATGCGTCAGTAGTTAGACTTTATAGTAATATCGATGGAGAAAACACCTTCAATTATAGCCGAAGCGGAAACCAGCCGGTTATTGATCCGCAGGATGCCTACTGGCATATAGGTTTCTCCGGTTCGGGTACAAAAACAGCTGCAGGAAGTTTTGATGTTCTGGGCAATTGGTCCAACACAGCAACTTATGCGCCTTCAACTTATACGGTCACCTTCAAAGGCACCTCCGACCAGACCATCACCCGGGCTGCCGGTGAAACTTTTTACAGTCTGACCAATAATAAGGCTTCAGGAATCCTCCTTCTGAATAGCAATGCTACGGTGAGTCAAACCCTTACGCTTACTCAGGGCAATATCAATACCAATGCCAACACCCTAACCCTTTCCAATTCCAATCCCTCCAGTCTGGTGCGTACCTCCGGCTATCTTATTGGTTCCTTGCAGCGGGCTATAAATACTACCTATAATGGGAGCGACTATAGCTTTCCGATAGGCGCCGCCAGCTACCAGCCAGCCGCCCTGAATTTTGGAAACTGCAACAACGGAAAGCTTACGGTTCAGTTCAACTCTGGTGATGCCGGTTATAGTGGAGGTTTTCCTATTAACGATGCCGGAATTTCGGTGGGCGATTACTACAACGATGGGTATTGGACCATGACTCCCGATGGAAGCTTTTCCAGCACCGATGCAGACATCACCCTAAATGCTACCGGTTTCTCGGATTACCTTTTATCTACTGCTACCCGCTTACTTTCCGGGAATGGTTCTACCTGGTCGGTTTCAGGCACCCATGTAGCAGCCAGCGATCCGGAGGTACACCGTAGCGGGTATTCCGCGGGTTTTGCCGGGGGTGTCGATTTTGGTTTAGGACACTGCTGTGCCGCTTTTAACGGAGGTGAGATTGGTTCCGACCAGACCATTTGTTACAATGTACAACCGGCTGCTTTTACCAATACCATCTCACCATCGGGGGGAGGGTCAACGCCAGTCTATCAGTGGCAGCAATCGGTTGGAGGCGCGGCATTTGCCGACATCTCAGGAGCCAATGCTCTTACCTATGCCGAAGCAGCTAACCTGACCCAAACTACCTTGTATCGAAGAAAAACCACAGCGGTATGCGGGGTGGTGTATTCGGATACAGTTACAGTAACGGTGGATGAAATTGCACCAACCGTCACCAGCTGCCCGGGGAATATCACCCATACTGCCGATGCGGGGGTATGCAGCTATACCGTCGACCCCACAGACCCCGTATTTGCTGACAACTGCGGAGTAACCGTAGTCACGTGGAATATGACCGGTGCAACGGTATTAAGCTCTCCAGCTACCGGCCTGAACTATTTGGGCAGCACAGCCTTTAATGTAGGGACCACCACCGTAAGCTACACCGCTGAAGATGCCGCC
>QKEH01000064.1 GCA_003252385.1 Bacteroidota bacterium
TTTAACTTTTTTTCATTTATTTTGTTTGATCCATTTTATTAAAACCGCCCCTAATGGAAATTGCCCTGCTGATTCCCTGTTATAACGAAGCACTCACCATTGAGAAGGTTATTCAAGATTTCCGACACGAAATTAAAGACCTTAAAGTGTATGTGTACGACAACAACTCCACCGATGCAACTATTGCCTGTGCAACAGCAGCAGGCGCCCTTATTGGCAGGGAATTCCAGCAGGGAAAGGCCAATGTGGTGCGCCGCATGTTCCGTGAAGTAGATGCCGATATTTACATCATGGTGGATGGCGATGATACCTATCCTGCCATGGAAATTAATAAGTTGCTACAACCCGTACTCCAAGGGGATGCATACATGGCCATCGGCGATCGATTGTCCAATGGAACCTATTTTGCCGAAAATACCCGCAATTTCCACCAAATTGGCAATCGTCTGGTTCGTTTCCTGATTAACCAACTGTTTCGTTCCGAACTGAAAGATATTATGACAGGCTATCGGGTGTTTAACCGCGCGTTTGTAAAAAACTATCCGGTGCTTTGCAAAGGTTTCGAACTGGAAACCGAAATGACCATCTTCGCTTTGAATAACAATATGGGAATCCGGGAAGTACCCATAAATTTTCAGGAACGCCCTGAGGGAAGCTACTCCAAACTCAATACCTTCAGCGATGGCCGTAAAGTGATCATGACCATATTCAACCTTTTCCGCCACTACCAGCCATTTTTCTTCTTTTCCCTGATTGCACTGCTTTTTATTGTGGCTTCGCTGGCTGTGGGTCTCCCGGTTATCATGGAGTACATTCATTTTAAGTACATTTACAAGGTGCCTTCGGCCATACTGGCTTCCGGGCTGATGCTGATTGCCATACTCAGTTTCGCGATAGGTCTTATCTTAGATACGATTTCAATCATAGACAAAAAGAATTTTCAGGTTATTCTTAGTAACTTTAGCCTTCGGAGACCACAGGCATAACCTTGCCAGACCACAGCCAAAACGCCTTTCTTGCCAAAGCTACCGGCAATAGAAAGCAGCTGTTTTCCAAGTTCCTGCAGTGTACCTGGAAGTAATTCAACTCACAATTCAATTGAAGAACCTATTCCCGATGTCGGAGCTATAACGGATACCCATACCTCCGAAGCATACCAAACATGGTAAAAAAGCGTTATCGTGTTACTGTTTCTTGCAAAGAGCCAAGCTATTAGATTGCTTTCTGATTTGGACACAAACCAAGCTTTGGTCATGTTAAATAAACCATACGTCACTAAAAAACGTATGTATATGTAAATTATTGGGCAAAACACAAAACTACAACTATGAAACGAATTTGGATAATTGCCATACTTCTCTTAACCTTGGTGCTATCTGGGCAGGCACAAAAGGCATTCCGGGGAGCAGAAGGTTTTGGCTCGCAGACCAGGGGCGCTTACAGCGGATCGACAACCCCCACCATCCTGATTGTCGACACCCTGTCATCGGGTGTTTTTTCCACGGGTACCAATCGGGGTACCTTACGTTGGGCAATTGCACAAAACTACCCGCGCATTATCGTGTTTGAAGTAGGAGGCACCATCAATTTCAGTCAAATGCGCAATGTGATTCTGGTCGACCACCCGTATCTGACCATTTACGGGCAAACTGCACCCTCCCCGGGTATCATAATTCGGGGTACTATGTTTCACATGACCACGAATGATATTATTATACAAAACATGAAATTTCGCCATGGTGATGATGTAGAAGGACTTGACCCCAATGCCCGCGATGGACTTTCATTTGCCGGTTGCAGCAATGTGGTAATTGACCACTGCTCCTTCCAATGGTCTATCGATGAATTACTTGGAATTGCCGGAGGAGAGAATATTACGGTAACCAACTGTATTATTGCCGAAGCTCTAACCAAATCGTTACATTACGACGACCAGGCTCCGGAGTGGCATGGTTACGGCATACTAAACAATTCAGGAACCATTACCATCAAAGACAACCTAATTGCCTTTACCTTCGGGCGGAATCCGGGAATGAACTCTGGTACCAAAGCCATTATCAACAATTTTATCTATGCTACGCGCAACGGTGGCCCGATGATCTATGGAACGATTGGCGAGCCGGTTAATGCCGCCATCATAGGCAATTACATTCAACCTATTACCAATTGCGAACTTAACAACAGTGCCACCCGGAATATGGGACTGATTATGCCCAGTGTAGTAGCTACCTCACGTATCTTCCTCGAAGATAACAGTTGCCAGGACAAACGCGACCATCCCGGGCAACATGACTGGGCCTATATGGCAAACTTTTCTTCAGCACCTGAGGTATTTTCGGCTCCTTTCGATCTGAGTGGCTTCACAATCCGAAGTGTGAATGAGGTGGAAGCGCACGTACTGGAATATGCCGGTGCATTCCGCTGGGATCGCGACTATGTGGACACCCGAGTGGTAAATCATGTACGAAACCGTACCGGCGAACTGATTAATAGTCCTTTCTCCCTGCCGGCTATGGCCTACAAGTGGGAGATCAACCGCTTTACAGGCCGCATGAACAATGGCTTCAACTGGGCAGATACCCCACAAACTCTTATTGTAAACGGGACCACCCTTACCCTTAATCAAAACACCACCACCATAGACCAGGTAGTGGCATACCTAAACACGCTTCTTCCCTCCAATCTGGAAGCCTATCAACTAAACAATTTTCGCGATTTGGACTTTGTTGGTATCCGAACCCGTGCTACCGGGTCGACACAGATATTGAGTATTTCGGGTTCAGCCTGTGAAACTATGGGGATTCCCCCAGGCACCTATCACGGAACCGATGGTAATGGTTATAATTTCGGCACAGGGAAACATTCCCTCACAATGGTAACCAATCCCCATGCCACCGATGCCGATGGCTATACCAATTTAGAGAACTGGGTAGCATCTTTACCCGATAACAGCTTAAGAAGCGTTACTTTTCAGGTTACCGACAGCGAAACCAACGCCAACCTTGCCCAAGCCCGTATATCCATTGCCGGCCAGGGCGAGCAAACTACCAACCTGAACGGTCTGGCTCTGTTTAGCCAGATAGAACAGGGTACCACCATCTCGTATTCGATTACCTGTTCCGGATACAACACCCAAAGTGGTAGTGCCTCCATCGAAACCAACCAAACGGTAAACATTCGTTTGATAGCACAGGTCGATGCAGAGGCTCCCACCACCCCGGGTAATTTCTCAGCCGTACTGCAAAATACCGATGCAGCTCTGCTTTCGTGGAATGCCGCCACGGATAACGTGGCGGTTAGCGGCTATAAAATTTACCACAACGGCGTAGAGCTTACCCGCACCACCCAATTAACCTACACCAACAGCCCACTGGAAGCCGGAACAAGCTACTCCTATTCCGTTTCGGCCTATGATGCCCGAGGCAATGAAAGCGCCCCGACGGCAACGTTAACCGTCACCACTCCCCAAATAGTGGTGGATAACCAACCCCCTACTACGCCAACCAGTTTTTCAGGCACCTATGTGGAACCCAACAGGGTATATCTCGACTGGAATGCAGCTACCGACAATGTGGGGGTTGCCCAGTACCGGGTCTATCGCGATGGCGTGCAACTGGCGCAAACCACCAGTCTTCATTACAATGACCTGACGGCCGCTTACAGTACCACCTACCAATATCGCGTAAGTGCAGTAGATGCTGTAAACAACGAAAGTTCGCCCGCTACTGTCAATCTTACCACCCCCGATAACCCTAACGATACGGAAGCACCCGGCATTCCGGCCAATGCCCGTTTGCTCGAGCTGGCTCCGGGACGAGTTCAAATTGCCTGGGATGCAGCTACCGACAATATCGGGGTGATAGGGTATATAGTGTATCGCAACGATACTGAGATAGGGCGTACCGCAGTGCTAACCTATTCGGATATCAATCCACCGGAGAATACACTCTTTCGTTATGCAGTAGCAGCCTACGATGCTTTTATCAACGTAGGATCAACCAGCAATGTGGTTACCATCACTACCTTCGACGACAACGATAACGAAGCCCCGTCAGTTCCCGGTGGATTGCAGGGACAGGGGGTGTCCACCACTCAGGTGCACCTGAGTTGGCAGGCATCTACCGATAACACCTCGGTTTCCGGCTATACCCTATACCGTGGCGGCGCTGTAATAGCCACTACCGTGTCTACCAGCTACACCGATGACGGCCTGATACCGGATACCGAATACAGCTATTCGGTGTCGGCCAGCGACCCTTCGGGTAACGAAAGTAATACGTGTACCCCGGTAAGCGCCACCACCCTGGCCAATCCCGATACCGAGTCGCCAACCACACCGCAGCAACTGCAGGCCACCGCGTTCCGCCCCGATGCAGTGCATATTAGCTGGGCAGCTGCTACCGATAACGTGGAAGTAGCCGGATACACATTTTTTCGTAACGGTTCCGAAATGGGGATAACCACCCAAACCAGTTTCACCGATTCGCTGCTAAACCCGCAAAGCATATACGAATATGCGGTACTCGCCTGGGACCAGGCAGGCAACCAAAGTGCAGTGAGTGCCACCGATACAGCCTATACCCCGGCACCCGAATTGGTTTTCTATATCAATCCCGAAAGCGACGCTGAGGGGATTCCGGACGGATCGCTGGTAAAACCATATACCTCCTGGAGCCAGGTAACCTGGATCGAGGGCTATACCTACAAACAACGGCGTGGCACGGCAAGCTTTGAACCCAAACTTCTGGTTACAGCCGGAAATATCCGGATAGGTTCCTACGGACAAGGCGATCTGCCGCGCATTGTAACCACCGCTACCGACTATGCAATCAGCATTTTCGATAAAAATCACATTACGATCTCTGAAATCGACCTGGACTTTAACAGTGCCAGTGGGGGTATTTATTTTGCAGGCACCGAAAATGACAGCAACGTGGTAGAAAAATGTAAAATTGCCGGTAGCAATTACGGTATCCGTATTGTGGGAGGTAACCACTTCATTATCCGTTACAACGAAATACGGGCCTACCTAAGTGCTATCTACTCTCTAGCCAGCACAACCGAAATCTATTACAACGAACTGATTGATGCTGAGGTAGCTGTAAACATCAACGATTACAGTTCCGAGGTTTCGGTTTTCAACAACGTGTTTGCCAGCAATTACACAGCCATAAGCTCCTCCTACGGAGGACTCACCTTGTTCAACAACATCTTTTCGCTCGATAAACCGGGAAGTATTGCAGTTACCCAACAACTGGACTCCCTGGTTTCCGATTACAACATTTTCTATCCCGCAGGCAGTGGCTTTATGCGTATCGGAGGTACCACTTACGACGACCTGGTAACCTATCAAAACCGGGCAGGAACCGATGCCCATTCCATGGATGCCGATCCCCTTTTCCTGGATTTCTGGGGAAGCGATTTTCGTATCGATCGATCATCGCCAGCAGCTGAAGCCGGGGTAGATATTGGTTTGAAAAGTGATAAATTTGAAAGTGCGGTTCCGCACGGCCATTACCCCGAAATTGGAATCCAGGAAATTACTGATGATGTTTCCCGAGTGGAAACACGCCCAAAAGATAAGGACCAAGACGAAGTTTTCGCTCTTTTTCCTAATCCAAACAATGGCGTTTTCTCCATCATGCTTTCCGATGAGGTTCCCAATGAAAATATACGGGTATCCATTACCAACCTGCAGGGAACCATAATTTTTACCGAGAAACGAATAGCAGGTAAAACCCACCAGTTCCACCTCAACAATCTTCCGGCGGGTCAATACCATATCACGGTTGGCCAAGGCCGCATTTCGGCTACCCGTCCCCTTCTCATTATTGACTAAAACGCATTCTGACAGTTATTACCGGAGGCAGGAACATTCAGGTTCCTGCCTTTGCTGTTTTCGGCACATCCGGTGGTCACCATGGGCTATATCCGGCTTCCATACCCTAAAAAACACACGGCTTTTAACACCCGTAAAGCACACACACCAGTACAATAGCGCAATCTACATGGAATAATAGGTACCATTTATCAATTTATTTTTGTGTTATGTGAACAAAACTCTAACATTGCCGTCATACGGTAGTATAACGCCTTAAAACATTTTGTAAACTACTAACATGAAAGAAGCTGTTCGAACCTACATTAAAGAAAACACGTTCAAGGAAGCCAATAAAATTGAAGACAGCACCCTGATTTTTCAGGAAGGATTTTTCGATTCTATGGGATTTGTAATGCTTATCGATTTTCTGGAAGAACATTTCCAGGTTAAAACCAGCGATGAAGATTTGGTTGAAGAAAACTTCGAATCGATTGATGCCATTACCGCCTATATAAATCGCAAAACCAACGCCAACTAAACCTGAACCCGTGTGTGGAATTGCCGGTATAATTAATTTTAAAAACGAAAAAGTACCCGTCGAAGTGCTCAGGAACATGATGGCTCAGATACGCTATCGTGGTCCCGACGAATGCGGAATGTACCTGAACAACCAGGTGGGCATTGGCAGTGTACGACTGAGTATTATCGATATTTCTACGGGTCAGCAACCCATGTGCAACAACGATAAAAGCCTCTGGATTGTTTATAATGGGGAGGTTTTTAACTATATCGAACTGCGCAGGGAGCTACAGCGCGAAGGCATTCATTTTAAAACCGACAGCGACACCGAAGTAATTCTCCGCTACTACGAAAAATACGGCTCCGGATGTTTGAAGCACTTCAACGGGCAATTTGCTTTCGCAATCTGGAACAACCACACGAAGCAACTCTTTATGGCACGGGATCGAATGGGGATACGCCCTCTGTTCTATACCCAGCAATCCGATGCCTTTGTGTTTGGTTCCGAAATAAAAGTACTGCTTCAGTCTCAAAAAGTTCAGCCCAAACTGAGTATACAAGGCCTTCGACAGGTTTTTACCTTCTGGACAACCATTAATGGCAGCACCTGCTTTGAAGACATCTACGAAGTACCTCCGGGACATTTTGTAACGGTAACCGGTAACCAGGTAAAACTGGAACGTTTTTGGAGTTTGAACTTTCCGGAAGCCGACGAAGCTTGTATTACCAATGCCGAACAGGCTGTTGACGAATTACACGAACTGTTTACCGACTCAGTCAAATTGCGCCTGCGAGCCGATGTACCCGTAGCTGCCTACCTAAGCGGCGGTATCGATTCCAGCGCTACTACCCATTACATTCAGCAAGTGGCCCGTCAGCACCTGAATACCTTCTCCATTGGCTTTGCCGATGCCGAATTCGACGAAACCCCATACCAAAACGAAGTAGCATCGTTCCTGAATACACAACACACCGGATTTACCTGTCAGAACCGCGAAATTGCCGAAAATTTTCCGGAAGTGGTCTGGCATACCGAAGTACCCCTGTTACGGACCGCACCGGTTCCCATGTACCTGTTATCCAAAAATGTGCGCCGGCACAACATTAAAGTCGTCATTACAGGAGAAGGAGCCGACGAGATGCTCGGCGGTTACAACCTGTTCAAGGAGATGTACATCCGACGTTTCTGGGCGCGCTATCCCAATTCGCAATACCGCCCATTATTACTAAAAAAACTCTACCCGTATATTCCTTCCCTGCAGCAACAATCGGGGAAAATGATGAAGTTCTTTTTTGGATACAAATTAAATGATACCGATAACCCGTTCTACTCGCACCTGTTGCGTTGGAACAATACTTCCAAGATTTTAGGATACCTCCATCCCAACATCACAGAAAGCCTGCCAGACTACGACCCGCTGGAAGATGCCAGCCGGTTGATCGGCAACGAATTCAACCGGTACTCTCCATTGGCCAAAGCCCAATGGCTGGAAACGCGCATTTTTATGTCGGGTTATTTGCTCTCGTCACAAGGCGACCGTATGGCGATGGCCAATTCGGTGGAAGGTCGCTACCCGTTCCTTGATCATCGTTTGGTAGAATACAGTACACGCCTTCACCCCGACCTGAAAATGAAAGGTCTGAACGAGAAGTACATACTTAAAAAGATGATGGCAGGAAAAATTCCCGAATCGGTGTTGAAACGCTCGAAACAAGCTTACCGGGCTCCCATATCACGCAGCTTTTTGGGCAGCCATGCTCCCGAATATGTTCGGGAAATGCTGAGCCGTCAGCAGATTGAGGCCACCGGCATTTTTCAGTATGCCCAGGTGGAGAAGCTACTGAAACGATTGACCGATGCCCCGGGATCCGAAATAGAGAACATGGCTCTGGCCGGTATTCTTTCAACCCAATTGCTCCATCACCGGTTTATTGCCCAACCCCTTGCTCCCGTTGCCGACATGAGCGATTGCCGCATTCTACAAGTTTAATACTCACTCAAAATCTACACTAATACCTACGTTATGAAAACCGGATTTCACAAAGACATTCTTCACATCCAAAATATCGACGAGGTGGTCGAATCCATTGTGACGAAACTAAAGACCGACACCCACAACCAGCTCAAACGATACGGCGGAGTGGTTGGTATCAGTGGAGGTATCGACTCATCGTGTACCCTGGCTCTGGCCGCAAAAGCCTTTGGCCCCCAACGGGTATTCAGTATCATGCTGCCCGAAAAGGACTCCAGTTCCGACAGCGAGAAACTGGCCCGGAAACTGGCTGAAAAATTTGAAGTGGAAGCCATAGTGGAAAATATCAGTGGTGCCCTTACCGGCTTTGGTTGTTACGAGCGGCGCGACCAGGCCGTCAGACACGTTTTTCCGGAATACGACCCGGCCAGCTACAAGATGAAGATTGGCATTAAATCGGCACCCCAAAGCAAGCTCCCCCCCGTATTTTCTGTCATCATTATTGACCCCGATGGTAAGGAAAAAAGTGCCAAGCTATCGGCAAAAGATTATATGCAAATTGTTGCAGCCTCGAACTTTAAGCAGCGTACCCGAATGAGTATGTTGTATTACCACGCCGAACGCCTGCATTATGCGGTGATTGGCACTCCAAATAAACACGAAGTGGAACAGGGATTCTTTGTGAAATATGGCGATGGTGGTGCCGATATCATGCCCATTGGCCATTTGTATAAAACCCAGGTATATCAGCTTTCGGAATACCTGGGAGTACCCCAGGAAATCATTGATCGCACGCCCACTACCGACACCTACACAGCCGAGCAAACCCAGGAGGAATTCTTCTATCAGTTTCCGTTTAAAACTATGGACTTGCTCTGGTACGGCTACGAAAATGAATACCACCCCGAGAATGTTGCCGAAGTAATGGGTTATTCCAAAGAGGAAATTCTGGATATTTTCAGTAACTTTAAACGTAAACAGGAAACCACCGCCTACCTAAGAATGGCTCCCATCAAGTGGTAACCGGAACTCTCCAAAAAAATTACAGACATGAACGCATTCGACTATTTTTTTGAGAATTCGCATGCGCTGGAAAAGGACTTTCTTCTCGGATCCAAAGAAACCCTGAGCTATCCTGAGTTGTACCTGAAAAGCATGCAGGTTGCCACTTATATTGCCACCCATTTTGCCGAGGATGAAAAAATTTTGCTACTCAGCCATAACAACCCCTTTTTTTTAAGTGTTTATTTGGGCATACTCAAGTCGGGGCGTACCTGTGTGCCGCTCAACCCCGATATTGAGCCCAACAATCTGAACTATATTATTGGTGAATGTCAGGCCAGGGTAGCTTTTGTGGCCTCGGGCATTCGGAACCGCTACCAATTGGATGCTCTTATCGTGCTTTCCGAATCGGATGTGGAGCACTTCACCAACGCGGAATCACAAAAACCGAGTGGCGCTACCCAAGCGGATAGCTGTGCCGAAATTATCTTCACCTCGGGTTCTACTGGTGTACCCAAAGGAGTTATGATCAGTCACCAAAATTTGATAGCCAACACCGAATCCATTGTGGAGTACCTGCAACTCAGCGAAAAAGACATCATGGAAGTGGTACTGCCCTTTTACTATTGCTACGGATTATCGCTACTCCATACCCATTTGCGGGTAGGAGGCTCCATAGTCCTGAATAATGCCTTCATCTTTCTGGGTACCGTACTCAACGATCTGAAAAAATACCGGTGCACGGGATTTGCGGGTGTTCCCAGCCATTTTCAGATTTTGCTGCGTAAATCGGAAAGTTTTAAAAGGTCCCATTTCCCCGATCTCCGCTATGTTACTCAGGCCGGAGGCAAACTCCACACCGTCTTCATCGAGGAATTCCGGGAGGCACAACCGAAAGTCAGTTTCTATGTCATGTACGGGCAAACCGAAGCCACCGCCCGCTTGTCCTACCTTCCCCCGGCGCTGCTCGATACCAAACTGGGCTCTATTGGGAAAGGTATTCCGAATGTTGAACTTCGGGTTATTGGCCCGAACGGGATACCCGTTCAACCGGGCGAACAGGGTGAGATTACCGCCCGGGGCAAAAACATCATGCTGGGGTACCTGAACGACTCCACCACCACCCTTGCCACCCTCCAAAACGGTTGGCTGCACACCGGCGACCTGGCCACGGTGGATGAAGACGGCTATATCTTTCTTCAAGCACGATCCAAAGAAATCATCAAGGTGGGGGGAAAACGCATCAGCCCAAAAGAAATTGAGGAAGTATTGGTGTCCATTCCCGAAGTTATAGACTGTACCGTTTTTGGCATTCACGACGAGTTACTTGGCGAAGCAGTAAAAGCCAATGTGGTAATTGACAAGTCCCAGGCCGGCGCCATAACTGTAGACTTTATTCGCAACTATTGCGGTCAACGACTCGCTGCCTTTAAAGTCCCCCAGGTCATCGACATTCAGGATCGGGTATCCATCTCTTCAACGGGCAAGAAGGTGAAAGCCGCTATCGGATAACACTTCTGTGAGGTCATAGAAAGAAGCAGCCTCCAAGAATGAAACCACCTCGCTCAGGCTCCGTAAACAATTCCATCCGGGTTATCACAGCGCAGTGGTAAAAAAAAGCCAGGGAAACATCCCCGGCCCGTATTTACTTTACCCTACGTTTTACACCAAAATGAAAGATCGAAACGTTATTTTCTCATAAACTCCCAAAGGTTCATGTTGCAACTTTTTGTCATTTTCCTTTCCGGAAATAAAAAGGAGAGTGTGTTTGTCAGCCACTAATCGTTCAGAAAGAAGCCTAAACTCAAAACCCATTGACTGATACGCTGGTCGAATTCCACTTCGTGGTCGCCGAATGTGGCACCAGTGCCAAAGCGGCTCAGGCTACCTTCGTATTTTACATCCAGTACCAGGCTCGATAACTCCAGTCCAATACCAGCCTGGTAGCCAAAAGTTGCCCCTTTGTAGTCCTGTTGCATGGTGTAATCGTCCTCAAAATCCATCTTGGTATTGATTTTCATGGTGGCCACAGGTCCCGCCTGAACTTTAAACGGGCCAAATTTCATGCCCGCCATTACCGGAACATCCAGCTTTCGGAAACTTTGCTTTCCGATAACCGGAGTGAGACGACCCGGAACATGAAACTGTAAATCGGTACGCGTTACTGAAAAAAGCACTTCGGGCTGTACAAAGAATTTAAGGATCTGCAATTTGGCCAAGCCTCCAAAATGAAACCCCGGATCGCCTTTGGCATAATCCAGAATATAGTCTGTACCTTGAGTAAGATCCTGAACTTTAACATCACTCACAGTACTAACACCGGCACGAATTCCATAGTTAAAATCGGCATAAGAAAGAGAATGCACACCCAAAAAGAGCATTGCAAACAGAAGCAGTTTGACTTTCATGGTAGTAGTTTTTTATTCGACACTAGTAATTACACCTGCCAGAAAACGAATGTACTTTTATTATACCTTGATGCACCCGGCTAAAAAGGTTTACCCGGAAAGATGTTTTCTTGCAGCCACTAAATATAAACAAGAATTGGCGTATGCGGTAGCACAAAACACAACAAATTACACACAACAGTACACTCCATACGAACATTACAGGCAATTGCATTGTTATGTTGAGAACTAAGTATTTTACTTATTTTTGCCGAACATTAAAAAAGAGATATCATGATTGTTGCAAAAGACAAAGTTGTTTCGCTGATCTATGAATTGCGGCTGGACAAGAACGACGGAGAAATTGTAGAGGCGCTCAACGCCGACAAACCCTTAACTTTTCTGTATGGCGGAGGCGGTTTGTTGCCCAAATTCGAAGAAAATATCGATGGATTGCAGGTTGGCGATGCGTTTGCCTTTGAACTTAAATCGGTTGATGCCTATGGTGGAATCAATCCGAATGCAATTGTTCAGATCCCTCTTTCGGCCTTCGAAATTGATGGTAAGGTGGATAAAAACATGGTAAAAGTGGGAAGTAACATCCCCATGCAGGATTCATCGGGAAACCGTTTGAACGGTGTAGTAAAAGAAGTGAACCATGATCATGTAATGATGGATTTCAACCACCCGCTTGCCGGCAACGATTTATTTTTCTCGGGTGAAATTACGGATATACGCGAAGCGACCAGCGAAGAGCTGCATCATGGCCATATACATGGTTCTGGAGGTTGTGGCGGAGGCGGGTGTTCCGGCTGTGGCGACCACGGTGGTGGTTGCGATGATACCGGAAGTTGCTGCTCGTAACATCTATCAAATACTAAAAAACCCGGAAAGTTCCGGGTTTTTCTATTTTAGATCAAAGGCATCGCGATCCTTTAAAACCGGGAAGGTTACGCGGTGATTCACGAGTGTTTCTTTGTCTAGCACCACTTCAACCAGTTGTTCCTGCGCGTCCAAACGAACCAACTCTTCACCATACGAATTGATCACTTGGCTGGCTCCGGCGTACACAATTCCTTTCCCGTCGTTACCGGTGCGATTGACTCCGGCAACGTAACACTGATTTTCGATAGCCCGGGCGGGTAACAGGGTATTCCATGCCTTCCTGCGTTCGGCAGGCCAGTTGGCCACATATAACAACAGATCAAAACCGGAGGTATTCCGGCTCCAAACCGGAAATCGCAAATCGTAACATACCAAAGGGCATATTTTCCATCCGCACACTTCAAGAATCAGGCGGGTACTTCCGGCCTGATAACGGCACGCTTCTCCCCCCATTGAAAACAGGTGTCGCTTATCGTAATGCCGTATGCTTCCATTGGGATAAACCAGTAACAACCGATTGGTATATTTCCCTTCGTGCAAGAAGGGATGGCTGCCGGTAACTACCGCATTGAGACCTGCTGCCCGTTGTTTCATCCAATCCAGAACCACCTGCTGATCGTCCCATGAAACTCGAGAAGGGTCTTCTAAAAAACCGGTAGCAAACATTTCCGGAAGCACCAACAAATCTGTGGAATGTTTCCGTTCCTGTAAAATTTCATCGATCCGGTTTAAGTTATTCGATACCGCTTCCCAGGTAATATCGAACTGCAGCAGAGTCAGGTGTAATTTGGTATTCATCGCTTGGAAGCCAGCATGCGGGTGACGCGAACCACCAATTCTTCGGGCTCAAAGGGTTTGGGAATAAATTCATCGGCTCCGGCTGTATAGGCCTTCTGGATAGCATCCTGCAAATGCGAACGACTCAGGATAAGTACCGGGGTATCCAGCTTCAAATCCTCCCTGAGATATTCAACCACTTCAAAACCGCTCTTTTTGGGCATAAACAAATCCAGAATGATGAGGTCGAAACTCTCCGTCCCGATAACCTCCACAGCCTCTTCGCCATCATCCACCGTAGTAAGCTCATAGCCCAGCCGCACCAGCGACCGCACTACAATCTTCTGCATCATAATATCATCTTCGGCATAAAGAATTCTCATGCTTCCAAGTTAAAGTCCTGAATAAACTCCTGAATTAATACCGCTATCTTACTCTGAACACGGGTAACCAACACTGGTAGTTCACCCAAATTTTGAAGTTTCTTACAATATTCTTCAATGACCATCAGATCGGCTTCCAGGTTTTTAGCCCCCAAAAAAGTAACTCCGGGAATTACCTTGTGAGTTTCCTTTCCCAGCTGTTCGTATTTCGAATCGTTGAGCAAGGCTAAGGCTTTCAATGAATATTCAGGGCCAACATCCCGGAACGTATTCACCATCTCTAGAATAAAACTTTCATCGCCTCCTGAAATCTTATTCAGAAAGGCCATATCGTACGACTTATCGACAGCCATGTGCACTTTTCTAATAAATTTAGAACAAAAATCGAAAAAATTCCAGCGACTATAAAGTTCTTTGGAAAGGGGTTATTGACAATTTCATAAAAAACATCATTTTTCCACTTCGATATGGTATCGTGAGTGCTTAAACCGAAAGCATTAAATCCCAAAAGAACGAAATAATATGGAATGGATCCGTTTTAGGACGAAACTGGTTTAATTTTTGCAATAATCTTTGTGAAACACTAACTTCGCAGCTTCGCAAGTTGTTCAATCATAATGCCAGTGTGCAAATTCAGAATATCATGAAAAAAATAGTCTTATTAATCAGCCATCTTTTACTACTAAGTGCGGCCACTTTTGGGCAAAGCAAAGAAATTTACGAAAACCCGAAGTACGGTGCCGATAGTGCTTCCCGGGTACAATGTGCCGGTAACCTTTCCATTGTCAGCCAGTACGTTAAAATTAAAACCTACGAATATGCCTATCCGGCGTGGCGCGAGGCTTTTATCAACTGTCCGCAATCCAGTAAAAACATCTATATCCACGGACGAAAAATTTTACAGGATAAAATTGAACATGCTGCCGACGATGCCACCAAACTGGCCTGGGTAGACACGCTCATGATCATGTACGACACCCGTCTTAATGTATACAAGGACAAAGATGTGGCCAACGTATATGCACTTAAAGGTAACGACCTGCTGTATTATAATCCATCTGCCATTCAGGAAGCTTTTGGATACCTCGAGAAATCCATTGACCTGGATGGAAAAAATTTCAGCGAAGCTGTGGCAGTAACCTATATGTCGACCACTCAGGCCATGTTAAAACAAGGACTGATTGGCCCAGATGTAATGATCAACAACTATGTAAAGATTATGGATCTGTTCGGTCAGAAATTAGCCGGAAAAACTCCAGAAACCAAAGAATCAGAGGCTATTGCCAGCATCGAGAAAATTTTCGCCGAAAGTGGCGCTGCCGATTGCGAATCGCTGATCAGTATCTTCACCCCCAAATATGAGGCGACTCCTATCGATCTGGAATTATTAAAGAAAATCACCTCCTTACTTTCCAATACCGGTTGCGAAAGTTCGGAGCTGTATGCAAAATCAGCCGAAGCACTCTACAAACTGGAACCTTCAGCTGATGCGGCAGCAAAGTTGGCCGGATTGTTTGCCATAAAAGAAGAATATACCAAGGCAAAAGAATACTACAATACCGCTATTGGTCAGCAAACCAACAACGATCTGAAAGCGTTGTACTATTTCCAACTGGCTCGTGTGGCATTTGTGGAGAAAGATTTCCCAAGCGTGCGTAAGCATTGTAACTCTGCGTTGGCCTTGCAACCTAATATGGGCGACGCTTACCTGTTGATTGGCGATGCCTATGTTTCGAGTAAATCGTCCTGCGGAAGCAGCGATTTTGAGAAGAATGCGGTATACTGGGTGGCCGTTGACAAATACCAAAAAGCCAAAGCGGTTGATCCCGGAGTTGGCGAAAAAGCCAGTGAAAAAATTCAGTTGTACAGCCAGTACTATCCCAATAAGGAAGAAGCCTTCTTTAACAATGCGATTGAAGGGCAATCCTATACCGTGGGATGCTGGATTAACGAATCCACCACAGTTCGTTTCTAAAACAACACACATCTTATCAAGCAAAGGCTTTCTGTAATCGGAAAGCCTTTGCTTTTAGTACCAAGCCCATTCAATTCAAAACGCAAGAGTCCTCATTTCGAATTCTGGAGCCTCCCCCCGGAAAAGTTCTGAGCCCCAAAAAGTTTTTGCACCTTAGTGGCAGGCATCCCGACGAACGGCATGTACCACATCAAATAATTTTTGTATTTTTAGTACAATTCTGACATACAGTGCCTTGAAGAGACACAAAACGAATCCGTTGCATCTGGATTCATTTTAAATTAACATATTTAACGTTTTCTTAACATTAGAATGCTCACTTTCTCATGGTGACAACTATTTTTGGGGCTCAAACAAAAATCTGAAATGGAAAAAGTCTTTCTTTTAATTGTAATTGTACTCATCATTCTGGCTATTTCTGACCTGATTGTTGGAGTTAGCAACGATGCTGTCAATTTTTTAAACTCGGCTATTGGTGCAAAAGTGGCACCGCTGCGAATCATCCTGATCGTGGCTGCTGCCGGTGTGCTTATTGGAGCTACCTTCTCGGGAGGCATGATGGAAGTGGCACGAAAAGGCATCTTTAACCCGGGTGCTTTCTCTTTCGAGAATATCATGATCATCTTCCTGGCGGTAATGCTCACGGATGTAATCCTGCTGGATGTATTCAACACCTTTGGAATGCCGACTTCTACCACGGTTTCCATCGTTTTTGAACTCCTGGGAGCCTCTGTGGGTATTGCGTTTGTACAAATACGTAGCCAAGGCCTCGAAATGGGGGAAATGAGCAATTACATCAATTCCGGAAAAGCGCTCACGATTATTTCAGGAATTCTGGTTTCCGTAGCCATATCTTTTTCGGTGGGAGCCTTGGTTCAGTATGTCTCCCGACTGATTTTTACCTTCAACTTTACTAAAACCATGCGCTATTTTGGCGCCATTTGGGGAGGTATTGCATTAACGTCCATAACCTACTTTATTTTGGTAAAGGGAGCCAAAGGAGCCACATTTATGTCCGATTCCAATTTGGAATGGATCTTAACCCACTCATGGCAAATCATTCTGGGAAGTATGGTGGCTTGGACAGTCCTTTTCCAACTCCTGAACTGGGTATTTAAGTTTAATATTCTGAAGTTTGTTGTATTTGCCGGAACCTTTTCACTGGCTATGGCTTTTGCAGGTAACGACCTGGTAAACTTCATTGGTGTACCCCTAGCCGGCTTTGAATCCTACAAAATATTTACGGCTGCCCATGGAGCCTCCTCAGATGGTTTCCTGATGACAGCACTGGCGGGCCAGGTTAAAACACCAACCCTCTACCTGCTCATCGCCGGTTTGGTTATGGTTATTACCCTTTGGCTGAGCCGAAAAGCCCGCACGGTGGTAAAAACCACCTTGGATCTGAGCGATCAGGATGAGGTGAATGAACGTTTTCAATCGAGCGTGTTTGCCCGTTCAATTGTCAGGCAGGCACTGGCAGCAAACAAGATGGTGCAGCGTGTAGTGCCGCAGACCGTACTTGCCAAAATGGAGAAACGCTTTGATCCGGCTGCCTTTAAATTGCATGTTAAAAATAACCCCGGAGTATCCTTCGACCTGATACGTGCTTCGGTAAACCTGGTAGTAGCCAGCATTCTGATTGCTTCGGCAACTTCGCTAAAACTTCCTCTTTCGACCACCTATGTAACTTTTATGGTGGCCATGGGTACCTCCCTGGCAGATGGCGCCTGGGGCCGCGAAAGTGCAGTATACCGGATATCGGGCGTAATTGCCGTTATTGGAGGCTGGTTCTTCACGGCATTCAGCGCCTTTACAGTTTCCTTGCTTGTGGCTCTCTTCATTTACTACACCCATTTTTACGGACTGATCGCGCTGCTGCCGTTGGGAGTATTTCTGATGATACGCACCCATATGGTGTATAACCGCAAGGAAGATGAAAAAGTTAAAGAAGAAGAACGTGCCAGCATTATCAGTTTGGACGGCGATAGTGTTTATGAAACCTGTTCAGACAACATCACCAGCCTGATTGGTTTGGCTGGTCTTACTGTTAAAAAGACAGTGGATGCCTTATTGCGTGAAAAAAGAAAGAAACTGAAGGAACACTCCAAAACCATACGGGACTTAAATAAAGGGGCCAAAACCCTGAAAAAGGAAGTACCTGTCACGCTGCAGAAGCTCACCGAAGACTCCTATGAAAGCGGCCATAGTTATATTGAAATTATTGAGTACCTGCGGGAAGCCATGCACTGTGCTACACACATTGTTGAACCTTGCTATGAGCATGTTGACAACAACCACTCCCCGTTAACCGAAAGCCAGTCGGAAAGTTTGTCATCGCTGGCTAATACCATGCACAAATATATCGATGCAGTGGCAAAAGCGATTAAAGATGGGGATTACAGTCATTCCGAAGAATTGGTAGGAAAGGCACTATCGCTCTCCGAACAGATTTCAAAGACCCGAAAAAAGCATTTGAAAATTCTTAAGAAAGAAAACGGAAGTACTCGCTCTAACATGCTTTTTATGGACATACTTAATGAAAGTAAAAACCTGGTATTGCACATCAACAACCTGTTTAAGGCATTCCGCGATTTTTCGGAGCAGAACCGGATTAAGCACTTACGCACGTTCTAAAAATAAGAACCGTGCCACAAAAAAAGCGGTGCTTCAGCACCGCTTTTTTTGTATTCTATTCATCCGTCTTCAGACTAAAGCGTTTTTTGATCCGCTTGGTCTTCTTCTTATGTTTTACCACTTTGGACTCCAGATAAAACAGCATCTCTTCTCCCATATTGGTAAGCATATCGCCCACACGCTCCAATTTACCTACCACTCTGGAAATGAGAATGATTTCCTGTATTTTTTGGCTGGAATGCTCTTTACAGTATTCATCCAGTAAATCGGGAATCCTTTTATTGATCTTATCCAGCGTCTTATCCTGCTTAAACACTTGTTTTACCAACTTAGCATCACCCTTATCAAATGCCTCAATAACGTGATTGAACATGGAATCAATCTCCTTGAAAATCAGGGGAAGTTCCAGCAGTTTAATCAATTCTTTATTTAAGCTCAGCTCCTGATCGTACACATAACTGGATATTCGAAAGGCGTGATCGCCAATACGTTCCAAACTGGCCGACATTTTAAGCACCCCAATGGTTAGGCGCAGATCCGCTGCAACCGGAGAGTGCAAAGCTAAGAAATCTTCGCATTCCCGGTCGAGGGTGAGTTCGTAGGAGTTTACCCGGTTCTCCTTACGCATCACTTCACCGGCTACATCGCGGTCGCCTGCCAAAAGAGCTTCCTGGGTGAGCGTGAGCTGATCCTGAACCAGATCAAACATCTCAATAAAAATATCTTTAATTCGATTGGTTTCGTATTCCAGAGGTAACATATACGTGCTGCATTAATTTAATTGTGAATGTAACCAATTCTTTGCTCACCCAAAACGTCCGGTAATATAGTTCTCGGTGCGTTCCTTCTTCGGGTGGGTAAAAATATCTTTGGTTTTGCCTTCTTCCACCAGTTCTCCCAGGTAAAAGAAAGCGGTACGATCGCTTACCCGGCCGGCCTGCTGCATATTATGGGTTACAATCAGAATGGTGTAATCGTTCTTGAGGTCAAAGATCAGTTCTTCAATTTTACCGGTGGATATGGGATCAAGTGCCGAGGTAGGCTCGTCCATCAAAATTACGTTGGGTTCCACCGCCAACGTACGGGCAATGCACAAACGCTGCTGCTGTCCGCCCGACAAAGCCAGTGCATTCTTTTTCAGATTATCCTTCACCTCGTTCCAAAGCGCTACCTGTTTTAAGGAAAGTTCCACCCGCTCTTCAATGAAGTGTTTATCCTTGATTCCATCAATCTTTAACCCATAGGCCACGTTCTCAAAAATAGATTTGGGAAAGGGATTGGGTTTCTGAAATACCATACCCACTTCCTTTCGAAGCTTTTCTAAAATTATGGTGTCGTGGTAAATATCTTCTCCATCAATGGATACCTCTCCTTCTAAACGGAAGCCATCAATATAATCGTTCATCCGGTTAAAAACACGCAGATAGGTAGATTTACCACAACCCGAAGGCCCAATCAATGC
>QKEH01000001.1 GCA_003252385.1 Bacteroidota bacterium
AATTATGGCCAACTTTATTGAATTTGCCGACGAAGAGTTCCTTTTTGCTTTTGCCCGCAATATTTCGGATCGGAAGCAGTCCGAGACTGCACTACGGCAAAGCGAAGAACAGTTCAAACGAATTTTCAAGACCATTCAGGATGGCTATTTCTCACTGAGTATCTACGGGTTGATCCAAACCGTGAATCCTGCATGTATAGCCGCACTGGGATACGGCGACGCCTGCCAGCTTATACAATTCAGATTTCAGGATGTTGTTTTGGCAAATCCCAAGCAGTTTAACCAGCTGCTTGATGAGCTGCACAAAAAACAGGAACTCAACTCCTATTCCCTCTCCTTTAAGCGCAACGACGGCACACGGCTTTTGGCCGATTGCAACATTCATCTGCTACACACACCCGAAGGCAAGGCTTACGCCATAGAGGGTACCTTTCGCGATAGTACCGAGCGCACCTGGGTGGAGGAAGCCATGAAGTCGGGGCTTTACCTGAATAAAATTATGCAGAACCTCAGTATTCCGGAGATGATTGATCAGTCACTGGAAGAAGCGGTTCGCCTTACGCGAAGTCATATTGGCTTTTTTCATTTTGTCAATGAGAAGGAGGGTACCATCTCGCTACAAACCTGGTCGAAAGAAACCCTTACCCATTGCCAGGTTCCTGATAAGGAAGAACATTACCCTATAGCCAGGGCCGGAATTTGGGTTAACTGCATACGGGAAAGACGCCCCATAATACACAACGATTACCAAAATGCGCCCGATAAAAAGGGACTGCCCCGGGGGCATTTCCCCTTGTTACGGCAAATCACTTTTCCTATCATCGACAACGATGAAGTGGTAGCCGTTATCGGAGTAGGAAATAAAGACTCCGACTACACCGATTTTGATCTAAACCAATTGGTGTTCCATACGGAAAATATGTGGAGTGTCATTCGGCGAAAGGAGGCTCAACACGAACTACAAATTGCCAAAGAAGCAGCCGAGCAGGCCAATCGTGCCAAAAGCATATTCCTGGCCAATATGAGTCACGAAATTCGCACCCCTATGAATGCCGTGATTGGATTTGCCGATTTACTCAGCGCGCAGATCGATGATCCCATCCAACAAAACTACCTGGAATCCATAAAATCGAGCGGGCGAACCCTGATGCACCTGATTAATGATATACTGGATCTTTCGAAAATTGAAGCCGGGCGTATGGATATCCAGAAAGAACCTACCAATATCCGCAGTTTAATTGAAGAGATTATGGCAGTTTTCAGCCTAAAGGTGGAACAAAAAGGAATTGAACTGAAAGTACATATTCCCGATGAACTGCCCAAACTCTTTGTGATCGATGAAATAAGGGTTCGTCAAATCATGCTCAATCTTATTGGTAACGCCATAAAATTTACCGAAAAAGGAGGGGTGCATATTAGTTGTAACTATCAGGATAAGGAACTGGAACTGACCGTTCAGGATACCGGAATAGGTATTCGTAAAGAGGCTCAGGAACAAATATTCGACTCGTTCCGCCAACAGGACGAACAGGACGTAAAAAAATACGGAGGCACTGGGCTTGGACTCGCCATCACCAAAAAACTGGTTGAACTGATGGATGGAACCATTCTGCTAGAAAGTGAACCGGGCATGGGGAGCACCTTCCGAATACTGCTTAATAATATTTTGCCAGCCGCCAAGGAACGTTTTATACCGGAAGAATTCAAGTATCAAAGTATCGTATACGAACCTGCAACCATTCTTGTGGTCGATGACATTGAATCGAACCGGAATTTGCTTAAAGGGTACCTGTCACAAACCCAACTTGTTATTTTAGAAGCTGAGAATGGTGAGGAAGCAGTTTTCGCCGCTCAGCAACTCCGCCCCGATTTGATCCTGATGGATATCCGAATGCCGGTGATGGATGGATACGAAGCCACGCAACGAATCCGAAAGATCCCCAATTCAAGAATTCCGGTAATAGCCCTAACTGCATCCATCAATGTGCAAGCAAAAAGTCAGGAACTCAACCAGCTTTTCGACGGCATACTCTATAAGCCCTTGGTACCGTCGGAACTTCACCGAATGTTGGCAGCCCATTTGAAATTTAACCGCAAACCCCGTGCAACCACGCCCTCCGACAAAATAATTGAAGAACCTGTGGACCCCACCATTTCCGATACCGTCATACAGCAACTGGAAACGGAAATTGTGCCAATGATCGAAGATATTCTGGACGCCTCCAATTTTACTTATTTTGAAGACGTCGCAAAAAAGATAGAACAACTTACCGACAAATGCTCCAATCATTCCCTCAAGGACTTTAGCCGGAAACTAAACAGCTACACCAAAGGTTTTGACATCGAAAACATTCAACATCAAATAAAAAGCCTTCCCCAACTGATCGAGAAAATAAAATTATCGTCCAAATAATGCGTTTATACCTATATAGTTTGTAAATTAACTATTCAAGAGTCCGCCTATGAGTGTCAGCCATTTGCTAATTGTAGATGATATTGCGAAAAACATTCAGGTTGCAGCCAGTGTGCTGAAGAACGAAGAATGCAAAATCAGCTTTGCCCAATCGGGAGAAAAAGCGTTGGAAATTCTGGCTAAGGAAAAGATTGATCTGGTTCTTCTGGATGTAATGATGCCCAACATGGACGGATTTGAAGTGTGCGAAAGAATCCGGGAAAATCCTGACTTTAAGAATATACCGGTAATTTTTCTCACCGCAAAAACAGATACCCAAAGCATTACCCGCGCCTTTCAACTGGGAGGGGTCGATTATATCTCCAAACCTTTCAACAACGATGAGCTGCTGGCACGGGTTCGCACACACCTGCGACTGCACAACGCTTTGGAACAAATAGAAGATCAAAACAAACTCCTGCAGGATACCAATACGGTTAAAGATAAGCTCTTCTCCATTATTGCCCACGATTTACGAAATCCGTTCAATGGTCTTTTGGTGCTATCCGATATTTTAAGAACCAAATTCAACAGCATGAGGGCTGACGATACTGCGAACATGATTGAGCTGATCTATCAGTCATCGCGCGATGGATACGACCTGCTGGAGAATCTTCTGGAATGGAGCCGTTCGCAGCGAAACCAGATAGAATTTCGCCCCGGAACTGTCAACCTGAACCAACTTATCCAGGGCAACCTGCAGTTGCTCACCGCCATGGCTCAATCCAAGAAAATCAGTCTGACCACCGAACTTAAAGAATCCATCCGTCTGACAGCCGATTCGCATATGCTGGATACCGTAATCCGGAACCTGATTACCAACGCCATCAAGTTTACCCGGGCAGGAGGTTTTGTAAGTATTACGGCTGAAGAAAAAGAGCAGCAGGTTGTCGTAGCCGTAACCGATTCAGGAATTGGCATTGACGAAGATGAACTTGCGGATTTCTTCTCGAATATCGGAACGAAATCGACCCAGGGTACCTTCAACGAGAAGGGAACCGGTCTGGGGCTCATTCTGTGTAAAGAATTTATTACCCATCATCATGGAACCATATGGGTTGAAAGACCCCCGATGGGTGGTTCGCGCTTTATTTTTTCAGTACCATCCTGTTTATCAGGTTAAAACAACACCGTACAAATCCCATGGTATTAACAATAAAATCAAAATCGGGTGATCTTGTGAATTTGAAGTTTTGTTATTATTGTAGTAAATTAACTAATATTTTTTTGAGTCTATTATTAATACCATGGGACGCACATTTAAAAAGCAAAAACAAGATGACAAACACCGTAAAGTAAAAACGGATCTCGTTAAAAAGCAGCCAAACAAACACTCAAAAACCTATAGTAAGTTTGGGGGCGAAGATGATGAGTAAACAAAAATGTTCAATCCATAAATTTGATGAAATATGGCTACAAAAACTTCAACCAAAACAACGACAGTAAAAGCGAAAACCCCAAGTAAGACAACCGCAACAAAGGCTGCAAGCAGTAAAAAGGAAGTATCTCCGGAGGCCATCCAGCAACGTGCTCAGGAAATTTACCTGGAACGAATGCATTCTGGCCGGCAAGGCGATCAACTGTCGGATTGGCTGGAAGCTGAACAAGCACTGAAAGCCTAACAACACGCATTATACTAACAAAAAAGCTTCCCGTTGCAGGAAGCTTTTTTGTTATTTCATACTTAATACAAATCCGACTGCCAAGGAAGCCTCTTTTTCCGGTTCACCTACATCACAAAGTACCCATCACAAGCCTGATGACGCCTGCCTTCCCTATTTTCGAGCAGGCAGGTACCGCCTTCTGATCAAAAAGGCCAAACACTAGTACAAAATCGGGATGATTTTAGGTTCGGCCAGAAGCATGTCAGGCCGAATCTCTTTAATTCCGGCGATAGCAGCATGTATCTGATTTAAAGTACAAGGCATGGTAGCGATCGAGAAAATAGCACGATCGGTTTTATGACGATTGTGGCTTACCGTGTCAATGTTTATCCCCTGCTTACCGATAGAGGTTGTGGCAATACCGGTAACACCAGGTATATCTGCCGTCTCAAAGGTAATTATGTAGGGAAATTTATAATCCAGTGCATCGGTGATTTCCACATCCACATGAGCATGCCGGTCTTCGTGGTTGTTTTTGGCATGACTGGCAGCAAAAACAATATCGGCAACAATGGAGCTGGCGGTTTCAGACGAACCGGCACCTGCACCTACCAAAATATGCAGGCCGGAATAAGTATTCACAAAACGTACGGCATTGGTTGCTCCACTAACCTCAGCCAGAAAATTGCTATTTTTCACCATCATAGGACAAACCGTAGCATATACCTTGCCGTTGGTTTTTTCAGCAAAACAAATCAATTTGATCTTACTGTCAATTTCAGTGGCAAATTCGATATCCGATTTATCAATTCCCTCTATTCCGGTTATAGAAAGTTCATCCTTGGAAACATCCAAACCAAATGCTAACTTGATGAGAATAATGAGTTTGTGTCCGGCATCGCCTCCATTGATATCCAAACTGGGATCTGCCTCGGCATAACCGTTCTCCTGAGCCAGCTTCAGCGCCTCAGCAAAACCCATTTTCTCCCGCTGCATCATGGTAAGAATATAATTGCTGGTACCATTCATTATTCCGGAGATGGACTCAATCCGATCGCCGGTAAAACTTTCCTTAATGGTTTTGATAACCGGAATTGCTCCACATACAGCAGCTTCGTACCCAATACTCACATTGTTGATTTTAGCTGCTTCAAAAATGGAGGTTCCACGTTCGGCCAAAAGAGCCTTATTGGCCGTTACCAGATGCTTGCCCGCATGACAGACACTTATGGCCAGGTTTTCGATAAAATCGTTACTCCCACCAATAGTTTCCACTACCAGATCAATATCCTGATCGTCCAGTATTTCCTTAATGTATTGTCCGGCCTCTTCTTTACTAAGCGCCTTGCCTCCTCCACAAAAATAATTTGCCGGTATCTGAAAACGGTTGATTGCTTCAGCAGGCTTAAGCTCTAAAATTTTCTTTAATGTTACCCGCTTGCCGGCTCTTACATTCAGGTCGTCAGCCATTTCGAGTACTATTTTGGCCACCCCGCCACCTACGGTTCCACACCCTAGAATGGCTATGTTGAAATCGTTCATATCAATACTATCTTATTTCGATGATTCACTGCGAAAATACGGTAAAAAAACCATTGACGAAACCCATACTTGCGATAATGTTTTTTAAACCTGCCCACCACCGTCAACTACTGGATACCTTCCGTTCAAAACCCGCCCCTGTCCAAGCGACAGCAGGTAAAAACCCAACAAGGCAATCAGCCCGTTAATCAACAGAATTTCGTAGCCCGAATGATATTCGGGGATGCAAGCTTCCAGGGCTAATTTACACAAGAAGCTCAATACAGGCGATAGTACAGCTACCACAGGAACCCAGAGGTCGCGCAGTTTTCGTTTTGTAAAAAGCCCAAAAACATACAGCCCCAGAAGAGGACCGTACGTATAGCCAGCTGCAATGAACAGGGAACTTATTACCGCTTCGTTGTGGAGCATCCGGAACAGATAAATGATGCATCCGATAAGTAATGACATGCCCACATGCACCCACCAACGTAAGCGACGCAGATGCGTTTCCGGTAACGCTCCGGCATTCAAAATATCCAGGGTAAACGAGGTGGTTAATGCCGTGAGTGCTGAGTCGGCACTGGAATACGCGGCGGCAACCAGCCCCAGAAGAAATACTACCCCTATCCATTCGGGCAAATAACCTCCGGTTGCCAGCATGGGAAATAAATCGTCGGTTCGGGCAGGTAATTCAATCCCCTGATTCTGAGCCAAACTCACCAGTAAAACTCCCAGAGTTAGAAATAACAGGTTAACCGGAACCAATAACGAACTGTACCAGTACATGTTCTTCTGCGCCTCGCGCAGGTTACGGCAGCTCAGGTTTTTTTGCATCATGTCCTGATCCAGCCCGGTCATAACAATCGTAATGAAGGCTCCGCTTAAAAATTGGCGGAAGAAGAAGTTTCGCGAACGCCAATCGGTAAAATTAAAAATACGGGAATACTCACTCTCGCAAATGGTTGTGGCCAATCCGGAAAAGTTCAGATGAAGCGTTCGGCCGATATAAAGGATACTAATACCTACTGCAGCAAGCATAAAAAAGGTTTGAAGGGTATCCGTCCAAACAATGGTTTTAATCCCGCCTTTAAAGGTGTAAATGTAAATACAAGTTAAGGTAAACAGTACCGATACGGCAAAAGGCACATGCAAACGATCGAAAACTGCCAACTGTAAAACACTGGCCACAACAAACAACCGGAATGAAGACCCAATAATGCGGGAAAGCAAAAAGAAAATGGCGCCGGTTTTGTAACTGTACCAGCCAAAGCGTTTCTCCAGAAAAGTGTATATGGAGGTTAGGTTCAGCTTGTAATAAACCGGAAGCAGAATATGAACAATGGCTGCATACCCCAGGAAATAACCCAACACCATCTGCATATAAAAAAACTTACTGGTTATGACCCAGCCAGGCACCGAAATAAAGGTGATCCCCGAAAGGGAGGCGCCAATCATGCCAAAAGCCACAACGTACCACCTCGAATTCCGGTCGCCAATAAAAAAGCTGGTGCTGTCGACCTTTCGCGAGGTGAGGAAACTTATGAACAGCAATACGAGAAAGTATGCCGCAAGCAAACCAAGTATAAACAGGGGATTCATTCTATTTCAGAATTAAACAAGGTGTAATTTTAAACACTGCATTGGCAGATGACTGCAATGATAGTAATTTTACGGCATACCATACGCTGAAACATAATGAACGATAATTACCCCTCCAAACTATTACAAAGGGCAGTTGAACAATTTACCAAACTCCCCGGCATTGGCGAGCGTACAGCACTCCGTCTGGTACTTTTTCTCTTGCGTCTAAAAAAGGAGGATGCGTTGGATTTTACCCGCAACCTGCAGCAATTTATTGAAGAAATCAAGTTCTGCCGGATATGCAACAACATCTCAGATTCCGACTGTTGCACCATTTGTTCGGATCCGCGACGAGCTCAAAACACCCTGTGTGTAGTGGAGAACATTAAAGATGTAATGGCCATTGAAAACACCAGTCAATACTTTGGCTTGTATCATGTACTGGGCGGAATTATTTCACCCATGGAAGGTATTGGCCCCGGCGATCTTTCCATTGACCTGCTCCTGGAACGCTTAAAACAAAACACGGTGGAAGAAGTTATTTTTGCATTAAGTGCCACCATGGAAGGAGATACTACGAATTACTACTTGTATAAAAAATTAAAGGACAGTGGTGTTAAAATATCCGTAATTGCCCGAGGCGTTTCCTTTGGCGACGAACTGGAATATACCAACGAACTTACCCTGGGACGTTCTATTCTTCACCGGACTCCCTTCGACGGTTACCCGTCAACGCGATAGACTCATCTTATTCACTGAAAGTAAAGTAATTGTTGAAATGTTTTTCCCGGGCATAGCCCGCAAGCCATTACCTTTGCAGGTAACAGTAATACCTTTCGCCATGGAAAAAGCCTTACTTCAGATTCTTGAGCAAAACAACCGGGTGATTCTGCCGGAATTCGGAGCTTTTATTGTAAAGCAACGTACCCCCCTCACGATTGTGTTCAACGAGTTCTTACAGTACAACGATGGATTGCTGATTGATCATATTTCAAAAAGTGAAGGTTGCACCCGCGATGAAGCCAAAGTTAAAATCGAAGAATTTGTTCACCAGATCAACCGGGAGCTTCAAAGCAAGCAAGAATGCCCCTTACGCGACCTGGGTATATTGCAAAAAAATGCTGCAGGCAAAATAACCATCGAACAAGGCAGAATGCCGGCTTCGCCAGCCAGCGAAGTGGCCGACGTCGAAACCACGGATAAAGATTGGGTTACCCCGCCCCCATCTGATACGATATCCCTTGATACACCTGCGCCTATTTCGGAAACGCCTCCATCTGAGGCTCCAGTGCACAACACTGCGGAAGTGAATGCCAGCGATACAAATACTTCTCAACCCGCTTCTGAACCAACACAAACGCTGCATGAAACGCAGCAGGCAGCCCCAAAAGCGGTTGTACCCCCCACCCGTTCCAAAGAAAAACGCAAAAAACAGAACCTGCTTCTTTGGATTATGGTTATTGGGGTGAATGCCGCATTGGTGAGCTACTTTGTTTTTACCGATCAATTTAAAGGGCTTCGTCTTGGTGAAACCGATGATAGCGAGGCATTTCTTGAAGAAACTATTATCGCAGAGCCTGGCTCCGTTACCGATCCGCAACCCATGGAAGTGCTGCCAGAGGCTACACCCGAAACGCAACAACCTTCGCCAAAAAATGCCGGCGCAAAATACTATGTGGTGGCAGGAGTATTTGGCGAAGAAACCAATGCCGACAAACTGGTCAAAGAATTAAAGGCCAATGGTTACCCGGCCGAAAAATTCGGAAAAATCGGGAATTTGTATGCCGTAAGCTACCAATGCCTTACTACCAAAGAAGAAGCCGACCAAGTTCTAATTAAGATCCAGCAAACGGTTAACCCCGAAGCATGGATTCGGACACAGAAATAAACGCAACATTCCATTTTTTTACGTAACTTAATTCGCTCTGACAGACCCCCGGAACAGAATGCAACTATGGAGAGAATCAGTTTAAGTATGAAAATAAGCCGATTTCTTGGGTATCGATCCATCCTGAAGGACGCTACTTATCATAGCGATTTCTTACGTGAAGTAGCCCTTATCAACTTCAACCGGTTACGCATATTTGGCTATTTCCTGGCTGTTTTCAGTCTAACGCAGCTTTATAACGATTTTTTCAATGGGAATTACTGGAAGGACTACCAGGTTAGTGCCTTTATGTTTCTGGATATCGTCCTGGGCATTATGGCGATTTGGATTTTAATCATAACCCTCTACCGAAGACCACGTTCCAAAGAACAAATTAAAAAATGGCACATTATTTCTACCTATGTTTATGTGTTCTTACACATACAATGGGGAACTGCCATCTCTCTGGTTGAAGTAAGCTCGGCAAACGGAGTGCCCACCTATCTGATCGGTGTATTTGCGGCTACTACAGTATTCCTTCTACAATCGCTCCCCATACTTCTGATTCTGATTTTCAGCCTGGCATTTCTTTATTCGGGATTGATTTACAACAATATACCTACTGAACAAATTGTGAATCAGTTTGGACAGGTCCCTCCCTTGCTTTGTGTAGCCTGGATCGTTTCACGTGTATTAATGAACACGCGCATGCATTCCTTTTCGTATCAAAAAGAGGTGGAAATGGCACGGGACAACCTCGACCTTATGGTAAAGGAAAGAACCGTGGAGTTGGAAGAAGCCAATCTTCTTCTAAAAGATGAAATTCGGGAACGAAAAAAGTACGAACGGAGCCTGAAACGGGAAAAAAAGAAAGCCGAGGATGCCGATCAACTTAAATCCATCTTTCTTGCGAATATGAGTCATGAGATACGTACCCCGTTAAACGGTATCTTAGGTTTCGGCGATTTGCTTGACACTCCCAACATCACTGATGCTAAACGATCGAGATACATCAGCATTATAAAACACAACGGCCAGCAGCTTTTAAAAATTATCGATGACATTATGGATATTTCCATGATTGAATCCAATCAGCTAAAAGTGAATATTATACCTTTCCGTCTCAAGCACTTATTTCCTCAAGCCCTGGAATTTTTTAACCAGGTAAAACATAGTTCCGGGAAGAATGAAATCGCACTTTATAATGAAGGCACTGATCTTCCGGATGAAAAAACCATTGAAAGCGACCCTGTACGCATACAGCAAGTACTCTACAATTTATTGAACAATGCTATAAAATTCACTCACAAAGGGGAAATACGCTTTGGTGGAAAACTTTCGGAGAACTATGCCCTAATCTATGTTGAGGATACCGGCATTGGCGTAACCCCTGAGCAAAGCATTTCCATTTTCGAACGCTTCCGACAAGGACAAGAAAGCACTTCGCGAGAATATGGCGGCACCGGCCTCGGCCTTTCTATCTCGAAAGGGATTATTGATTTGCTGGAAGGTATGCTCTGGGTAGATTTATCTTATACCGGAGGAGCCCGTTTTTGTTTTGCCATCCATCAGAAACAAGGCAAGCCCCTTCTCACCGGGCAAAGCCCAAATCAACTGGATAATCTTACTAACTATTGCACCATTATCTCCGACAGGGACAAAAAAGAAGGTCGTTTCCAGGATTTTTTTGTCAAATATTGGAAATTGAACATGAGACAATTATCCCTTGAGGAAACTAATTTCAGCCTGCCCCATCCGATTAGCGAAATACTGATACTTGACCTGGGTAAGCCCTACCTTACCGTGCCTGATTCCGTTAGAGAAATCATCCAAAGGAATCCTGAGTCTTACCCAGTCGCACTCGTCCGGAACAATCCTTCGCTGCAACAGGAACTCCTGCAACTGGGTTGCGCCAAAGTATACACTTCCCCGTTTAACGCATTGGAGCTTTTTACGGATCTTGCTGAAAAACTACAAGAGTCTGCTATTCCGGAGGCCTAGGCGCCATCCGTTTGCCACACCTGTCCTCCCTCATCTTCCGGTTAAGCATTACCTTATACCGTGGCTTACAAAACTTCAAGTTATCAGCATTAGCACCCCGGGGAGGGCGCGCATTAGCTCATAAACCTACTACTATCCAGCTGTTTAAAATTCCATGAATGCCCTGGCTGCAACTTGAATTTATCGAAGGTAGGCCACCATAAACCGATTACCGGAGAACAACCTAATCCGATACCCGGGATTACTCCAAAAGAACATATCGGTTATTCGTGAGGTCAGTATCCGGAATTAAAGTCGAACCCAAATGCACCGATTGAATCGTTTTATTACCTGCCGGCAGGTTCACCTGAAGCCGATTGGTGTTCTTCCACACCTCCATCGGATACTCAAATGGCAATCTCGAACCATCGGTAGCGTACAGTTCCAGCAACACAGGGACAGGATAGGCGCCCAGTTTTTCAATGGTCAACGCAAGCGAATCGGCTTGCTGGATGGCACTCCGAACTGCCAGATCGGGCCAGCCGGAACCAAAAAACCAAGGGGTAATCACCCACTCCAGATCCTTACTGGTGTGATGCTGTAAGGTGGCAAACAAATCGTATGGGGTGGCATGTTTGTATTGCCAGATTTGAATAAAATCGGAAACCCCTTCCCGAAAAGCAACTTCTCCCATATAAGTTTCGAGCATGGCGAAAGCAACGGAAGGTCTTATGTAACTGTAATTCTGGTACATCTGCCCCTTAATGCAATAGGATGGCACCTGAAGGGGAACATCCTCGCTGCTTCCTGCCACACGGTTGTATTGCCGAATGAGTTTATCCAAAGAAAAGTATCCTGTTTCCAATTCATCGCTACAAGCCAACGGCAGATAGGTGGTTAAACCTTCATCCATCCATGAAAACACGTGCTCGTTTATCCCGGTAAGAAAAGGAAAATAGGCATGAGCTATTTCGTGCATGGCGAGATAGACCGTTGCCGAATGTGTATACATCGCCCCATTGTTCACAATCATCGGGTATTCCATGCCATCGGCCCCGTTGAATACCGTAACTCCGGGATAGGGATATTCCACCCCGTAGGACCTTTGGGATAAACTGACAATAATTCTGGCTGCAATTCCAGCGACTTCATAAAAATTAGGCGCCCCTGCGGGATAAGCTGCAGCCACCTGTACCCGTTTTTCCGATGCCGGATTGGGTTGAACGGAACCTGCATCCCACAGGTACCGATCAGACACCCCAAAAGCAAAATCGGGGACACTATCCGCCTGGTAATGGTATACCGATTTTCGATGTTTCTTGCTCCAGCTCCCCGAATGCAAAGCTTCTGGCGTTAGCACTGATACAATGGTATCGGAGGTCTCCGCCAGGGAGAGTTGTCGGATAAGCTCTTCGGTGAGGATTTCGGAACGGTTCAGCCACTGCCCGGTTGCCCATACCATATAGGAAGCCGGCACCCGGATTCGAACATCAAACGAGTTGCAATCGTTATAAAACTCGTTGGTACCCGTGTAGGGGATTTCATCCCATCCATCCAGATCGTCGTATACCGCCACCTGCGGATACCAAAGAGCTACCAGGTAAGTTCCTTTATGGTACTTTCCGTAACGACGAACCGGTTCCTGCGGCACGGTAAATGCCCAATGCAGTTCCAGCTTCACGCTTTGTCCCGGAAGCAGGGGTTGGTCCAGATAAATGCGAACTACCGTGCCCTTGGTTACAACTGCTGCCGGGTTATTTCGTAGCAAGTCGTCCCCCTTGAGAAGGACCCGTAAAACCTCTACCCCACTATGTACCACCCCGGCACTCACCGGATCATCGCGAATTGCTCCTGTCTTATTGATATTCTGATACACCCGCAACACCAGCCACATCAAGGTATCCTGGCTGTTGTTCCTATAATCGATTATTGACTGCCCCTGCAATTTGCCATTCCGGGGATTAAAATCCACCTCGATAGAATACGCCGTGCGATTCTGAAAATAAGCAGCACCTGGTACGCCCTCATAGGTTCGGGTTCCCTGCTTCACCGCACGCTGAAAGCTCAGAGGAATATACTCCTGTGCATACGTCCATCCAAGAACCCCTGAGAGCAATATACCAACCAATACTCGTACCATCGACAATAACTGTTGACCGTAAAACGGGAGCCTGAAGTTCAAAAAAAAGCACCATATTGCAAAATATTGCGTAATTTCTGCTGCCGTATTTTATTCTCGCCATGAACTATTGTGCCAAAAGCTTTTTCATGCTCATTTCTCTGTGGGTATTGGTTCTGCCCAGCTTCGGAACCGAAACCGATTCTACACAATTTGAAATTCAACAAAGTGATGCACATCCCAAAAGTGGATGGTCGTTTGGCGGTATTCCGGCACTGGCGTACGATAGTGATCTGGGCTTTCTGTACGGAGCCATTCTCGAAGTTTGGGACTATGGCAACGGAACCAAATACCCTCGTTACGATCATTCGTTCTACATGGAATACTCCCGCACTACCAAAGGAAGTGGTATTGCACAAATTGTTTACGATTCACCTTCGTTGATTAAAGGTCTGAGAACCATAGGAGAGCTCAGCTTCCTTACGGAACAGGCACTTGATTTTTATGGTTTCAATGGCTACCGTTCCGGCTATGAATCACGGCTTGAAGACGACTCCCCCGATAACCCCGACTACTTGTCGCGCCTGTACTACAGGCAATCCCGGGAAATGCTCCGGATACGAAGCGACTTTCAGGGCCGTTTCTTTAACCCCAGGCTCCAATGGGTGACAGGTTTCACCTATTATAGTATCCACCTCGACACGATAGATACCCCCCGGCTTAATAAAGGCAGACCCGATAACGAACAGCTGCCTTATATTGACGGCGGCTTGTACGGAAAATACGCGTACACCTGGAAGCTGATCCCTGAAGATCAAATACACGGTGGCTCCACAGCCCTTCTGAAGGCAGGGCTTATTTACGATACCCGGGATAACGAAGCCAATCCGATGAAAGGATTCTGGACCGAGGCAGTCCTGCATTGGGCTCCTCCCTTACCGGATGCCGGCATTTCGGGCTTTGGTAAACTATCGGTAGTACACCGGCACTATTTCAGCCTGGTGCCCAACCGGTTTTCTTTAGTTTACCGCCTTGCCTGGCAATCCAAACTTTGGGGAACTATTCCGCATTACCTGCTTCCGGTAGTTTTGAATGGAGGCACAGCCAAAGACCGCGATGGTGTGGGTGGCGCAAAAACCGCACGCGGAATTCTGCGAAACCGGATAGTTGGAGACCATGTACTGTACGGAAATTTAGAATTGCGATGGAAAATCCTGCGTACCACGCTATTTAAAAAGGATTTCTATTTAGCCCTCAGTGCATTCTCCGATTTTGGGCGAACCTTTGGCGAATACCCGCTGGATACGCATCAGGTACCCGCCGAATTCCAACACCTCTTCCCCAATACCGGGGAACACCTTCACCTGAGCTATGGTGCCGGAATCCACCTAGCTATGAACGAAAACTTTGTAGTAGCTGTCGATCAGGGTTATGCAATGGATCCACGTGATGGAGATCAGGGCTTATACATTGGCATGAATTGGTTATTTTAGCAAAACACTATGCAGGGCATACTGACTGCGGGTTGACAACAACAGACATCACCACATCATGACTACTCAGCAGACCATTAGGAAAGATTTCCAGTTCTACAAGTTCTGTTTGTATGGTTTTCTAAAAAACCAACGCTTCTATGAGCCCTTCTTACTACTGATCTTTCTTCAAACCAAAGGACTTTCCTTTTCCCAGATCGGTACCCTGTATTCGATCCGGTTTATTCTTCGTGCCCTTTTTGAAATACCCAGTGGCCTGCTGGCCGATGCTTTGGGCCGAAAAGGCATCATGCTTTTTGCCTATGCAATGTACATTGGCTCCTTTTTGGGCTACTACCTAGCTAACACCTACTACTGGCTCTGGATACCTACTGCACTTTTTGCCCTGGGCGATGCCTTCCGAACCGGCACACACAAAGCCATGATTTTTGAATACCTGAAACACAATGGCATGGAGAATTTGAAAGTAGCCTATTACGGCCATACCCGATCCTGGTCGCAAACCGGGTCGGCTATATCATCGCTGGTTGCTATGCTGCTCATCTTAGCCAGCCATAACTACAATGTTATTTTTCTATATTCCTTAATTCCTTATCTGCTCGGGTTTGTTTTGCTGGCATCGTACCCTTCCTATTTGGAAGGAACTGATTCCCTTACCCATCCCGATAAAAAACCACCTACCCTAGTTATGGTTTTTAAGGATATGGTTTCCTCCTTTCGCTCCCTTTCATCGCTGCGTTTGAGTATGAACGTATCTTCCTTCACCGGATTTTATTTTGCAGCAAAGGATTACCTACAGGTCTTTCTAAGCCTGTCGGTGGCATCGATACCTATTATTGCAAACTATTCCGGCTCCGTACAGGAAAAGGAAGTACTTCTAATTGGCCCTGCCTATTTTGTTATCTATTTATTTACTGCATTGGCATCGCTCAAGAGCAGTAAGTTGTGCAGCCTTTTCTCCTCATATGGCCGCTACATGAACCTGCTTCTGCTTGGGGGACTGGCTTGCAGCCTGGTAGCCGGCTTGCTTTCCGGAATGAAATTATCCCTATGGGCTTCATGTTGTTTTATTCTGATATTGGCCATAGAAAATGCCCGTCGCCCGGCCGGCGTAGCCCTGATGGCCGAAAGTTTTAATCCCAGGATTCTGGCCACTGTGCTTTCCATTGAATCCCAGTTGAGTTCAGTTCTGGCATCGGGGTTGAGCCTTATCATTGGAATCCTGGCCGACCGTATTGGCCCGGGATATGCGCTGTCGGGAAGTGCTTTGTTATTGCTACTTTTGTACCCGCTTATCAGAATAAAATATTCAAGCTCATTTTCATGATTGAGATCAACAACCAACTACTGGACACACTGGCACAGCAAGCCAGTGCTTCGCCTCGGAAACGTAAAAACCACAATTTCCATCCTGAAGCCGGCGACCCGATTCAGCGCATGCTAAACGCCTTAAATCCGGGAACATACGTACAACCTCATCGCCATATCTCCCCGTTGAAACGCGAAGTCTTTATCCTGCTCCGAGGCCGAATTGCCGTTCTGGAATTCGATGACCGGGGTGCCATTACCGGACACACCATCCTGGATGCGCGCACCGGCAACCTGGGTGTGGAAATAACCAACGGTGCCTGGCATACCCTTGTGGTATTGGAAGAGAACAGCATCGTGTACGAAATCAAAGATGGCCCATATTTCCCGGTCGACGACAAAAACTTTGCACCCTGGGCTCCATCCGAAAACGCTCCGGGAAACCAGTGCGAGCAATACTTAAATCACTTGCTTCTGCAGCTGCCGTTGTAACCCCGTAACCGGCAGCCACAATTGATTTGCACCGTGGGTCGATTATACTACCTTTGTAGCGCTCAAAAAAAGAACTATGCAAAAACCTGCTATTCCCAAAGGAACACGCGATTTTACTCCATCGGAAATGTTGCGGCGTGAGTATATTTTCAATACCATTAAAACGGTATTTAAGAAGTACGGGTACGCCCCCATCGAGACACCGGCCATGGAAAACCTATCGACACTCCTGGGAAAATACGGCGAGGAAGGCGATAAGCTGCTTTTCAAGATTTTAAATTCCGGCGATTTCCTGCAGAAAGCAGACAATACCATGGTGGCGAACAATGACAGTACCCGCTTTGCCTTACAAATTTCAGAAAAAGGACTCCGGTACGATCTGACCGTGCCCTTTGCCCGCTTTGTGGTACAGCACCGCAACGAAATCAGTTTTCCGTTTAAACGCTACCAGATACAGCCGGTTTGGCGCGCCGATCGCCCACAGAAAGGCCGATATCGTGAGTTCTTCCAGTGCGACGCCGATGTGGTAGGCAGCGATGCCCTGATCAATGAGTTGGAACTGATTCAAATTATCGAAGAAGTATTCGGCCTGCTTAAAATGGAGGTTACCCTGAAACTGAACAACCGGAAAATTTTGGCGGGCATTGCAGAAATGATTGGCCTTCCGGATCGTTTGACCGACATTACGGTTGCTATCGATAAAATAGAAAAAATAGGCCTCGAAAAGGTTGTTGAAGAGTTATTGCAGAAAGAGCTGCCCCCGGATTCGGTTCAAAAGCTGATCCCTTTCCTGAATATGCAGGGAGACAACACCCGGAAACTACAAACCCTTAAAAACCTGTTGAAGGAATCTGCAATTGGTTCAAAGGGGCTTGAGGAGATCGAAACCGTTCTTTTCCTTTCCAGAGAAGTGGGTGTGCAATTAACTATTGTATTTGACCTTACCCTGGCACGCGGTTTAAACTATTACACCGGAGCCATTATGGAGGTTAAAGCAAACGATGTAGCCATTGGCAGTATTTGCGGTGGCGGACGTTACGATAACCTCACCGGAATTTTCGGAATGCCCGATGTTTCGGGCGTAGGAATTTCCTTTGGAGCCGACCGCATCTACGATGTATTGAATCAGTTGAACCTTTACCCCGACCATGTAGAAACCGCTACCCGGCTTCTTATTCTGTGTTTTGGCGAGAAGGAGCAACTCCATGGGCTAAAATTGCTTCAAGCTCTCCGAAAAGCCGGTGTGCAAGCAGAAATACATCCCGATTTGGCCAAGCTTAAAAAACAAATGACCTATGCGAACAACCGAGGCATCCCATTTGTTTTATTGGTAGGCGAAGATGAAATAACTTCGAACACCTACACCCTGAAAAATATGCAAAGCGGCGATCAGAGCCAGCTTACCCTACCCGGGATCATTGAAAAGCTCAACCAAAACGAAGACGCTATTTAAAAATTTAGTAAGTTTGAAGCTGGATTGAAAAGACTAACAATACGTTATGAATAAGCGTGATTTCATAAAAGCAGGGGTAGTCAGTTCCATTGCGCTGTTAAGCAGCCCGGTATGGGGCAAAGCAGTAATGAATCGCAAAACGAAGATTTTTACACTGCCGACTTTACCTTATACCTTCGAGAGCCTCGAACCACAGTTTGACGGCCGAAGGTTGCAAGAACTTTACACGTATCATCAACAACTCAATACCCGTTTCAATACAGAGTATCAAGCAACCGGCACCCCTCTGAGAACGGTTCGCGACATACTGCGGCAACCCAGTCATTTTTCCCAACGCTTTATTGCCTTAAGCAGCGAATACCTGAACTATAAAATATTCTGGAGATCACTTTCTCCCAACAGCTCGGGCCGACCCTCCGGAGATGTTCAAAAAGCCATTCTCTCCAGCTTTGGTTCTGTTGAAAATCTGAAAATGACCTTCTCGGCTCAGGCAGTAAATTGCCAGGATACCGACTGGCTGTGGTTGGTTGATACCCGGAACCAACTCAGCGTAGTAGCGACCTCCCAAACCCAAAATCCCTTCCTGCGCACGCTTCCCGACACCCAACGGGGGTATCCTCTGCTGGGCATTCCGCTTGCCTATCGGGGTATTCGCAGCAACGATGACTATCTGCAGGCCTTCTGGCAGGTGGCCAATTGGGACACCGTAACTTATAAACTCAAAAACAGTAACCAGATTTGAAAATTTCATCCGTAGTCGGCAGCAGAATCCATACCAGTGTGGCTGTCGGGGTAATTTGCTTCCTTTTTAACCTACAGGTATCTGCCATCAATCCGGTATCCGTAGATAATATTCTTCAGGAATCCTTCAAGGTCAACCAATCCATTGACAGTATCAGCCTGACCATACTGCTCAATGAACGGGTAAACAACAAGATTATCCGGAAGAAAACCGATTTCAAAATTATCCAGCACCCCTACCAGGTTTACTTTATTCAGCACTACCCCAACGAGGGAATGGAATGTTTGTATAACGAGAAACTCCTGGGAAAGAAAGCACTGATTAACCGGAACACCGTAGCCTTTTCTTCCATAAAACTGGATCCTTCGGGTAATATCATGCGCAACGGGAACCACCACTCCCTGTTTAAGGCAGGCTTTGGATATCTGGTAAACGTTTTACAACACCTGGCGGACAAATATCCTCCCGCCACCTCCAACTATTGGACCTATATGGGCGTTGTTAAATACGATGACCAGTTGTGCTATAAGATCTCCTTTAAAAACCCGAATTTTGGCTATACCGACTATACCATTAAACCGGGCGAGAACCTGGAAGTAATCGCCATGCGCGATATGCTTTCAGATTACATGATCTTTGAGAAAAATCCGGAATTCAATTCCTTCGACGATTTCACGCCTGGCAAAACCATCAAGGTTCCAACGGATTATGCCCAGGAAATCATTATTTACATCCAAAAAGACCTCATGGTCCCCATTGGGTTGAAAACCTACGACCCCGATGGCCTTTTTGAGGAATATACCTACAAGAATATCGTCATGAGACCTCGATTCTCCAGCAAGGATTTCGATTATAACAATCCGCAATACGGGTTCTGACCAAACCAAATCTCATGAGAAGTGTATGGATAAATTTTCATTGGTATTTTTTCTTACTCCTTACTGCAGGAAACCTTGGTGCTCAGCCTGGCTCTTTTCCGGATCAGAAGAAGCCCGCAGTTAGCGATACGCTTTTAGTATCCCTGTTAACCTATTCGCCGGGAAGCGAACTGTACACGCTATTCGGACACAGCGCCCTGCGTATACGCAACACCCATACGGGCGATGATGAAGTATATAACTACGGCACCTTCGATTTTGAACAACCCCATTTCTACCCTCGCTTTATTCAGGGCAATTTACTCTATTGCATATCCAGCAGCGAGTATAAGCGTGAAATGCGTTATGCAAAACGCCACTTTACCCGTGTTATTGAGACGCCTCTAACACTCGATGATATCGAAAAGCGAAACCTGCTTAATTTTTTAAACACAAACCTGCTTCCCGAAAACCGAAACTACCGCTACGACTTTCTGTACGACAACTGCGCAACGCGCCTGCTGGATGTTCTGGAAAGGGTAATTCCCAACGGTCTTTCGGTACCTGCAGAAGCACTGCCCATACAAACATTCAGGCAACTCTTGCATCATTACACCCGGCAACGTCCCTGGTCCGAACTGGGAATTGATTTACTGATGGGACTACCTTCCGACCGAATGGCTCAGGCTAATCAAGTAGCTTTTCTTCCCGATTATTTGTATCTCCTGATTAAAAACTGTCACAGAGAAGCCCCAATCCAAAATAGTACCATTACCGAAGCCGACCAACTGGTATGGGAAAGCCATTATCCTCCCACACCACCGCGAATTACACCCGTACTGTTGTTTAGCTGTCTGGCACTTTTATTTCTGTTTTCAGCCGTAATCAACTCCTACTTCCGGAAGGTGCTTTTCCGTATCGGCAATGCCTTAGTACTGCTGATCGGCCTAATTTCACTGGTTCTACTCTATTTATGGCTGGGAACCGAACACTATATCTTTCGCTGGAATACCGACTTGGTTTGGGCAAATCCCTTGGTGCTGGTGGCTTTCTTTCTGCGAAAAAAATCATCCAGTGCGATGAGTTGGTTCTTTGGCAGCATGACTCTGCTGGCTTTATTCGGTGCAGCAGCCTGCCTGACCATACAGCACACCCCCGCCAATGCTGCAGTTGCCCTGGCAACCGGAGCTCACTTTTATGCGCTGTATCGCTCCATACGAACTACTGCAGTAACATCCACTTCTCCATCGTAATTACCCCTTCCTTGTTTCAATCTTTTTGGCTATCTTTTTAAGCAAATTGCTATCGGCCATGTACAAAAGATTGCGGGAATTTCAACGAAAACAAATTATCTCCTTCCTCACAAAAAGCGACCCGGACAAACTCGTGGCGACTGGCTACAAAAAAGTAATCCCTGCATTCCGTAAACTGGCCAAACAGTCGCCAGCTTATCGCACATTTCTGAAAGAACACCGTATTGATGCTTCTTCCATCCAAACTCTTGATCAATTTACAGGTAAAGTTCCCATACTGAAGAAAGAAGACTTTTTCACCCCATATTCTGCAGAACAACTGCTGGGCAAACAGACAAAGTCAGTCAAACTGACCATGACCAGTTCCGGATTCTCTAATGCCTTTGCCTATGGTTTTCTCTCCAAAAAAGTGCTAAACAAAACGCCGCTGGGTGTAGACACTACTTTTGATTACTGGTTCGATATCAGTAACCGGAAAAGTTTTTTCATCAACTGTATGCCTATGGGGTTGCATGTAGAAACATCGTTACCCATGGCCGAAGTGAGTGTACGAAGCGATATGGCCATCGCGTTGTTAAAAAAGGTAGCACCCATTTACGACCAAACCATTCTGGTTGGCGACCCGCATTTTGTAAAAAAACTGGTGGAAGAAGGTTGTGCCGCAGGAATACCCTGGGGCAAGCTCAAAGTGAATATTATTACCGGACAGGACTGGCTTCCGGAAAACCTGAGAAGCTATCTGTCCGAACGTTTGGAGATTAACCTGAATGAAAACCAACATCGGGGTATTTACGCCACCATGGGCATGACCGAAATGGGATTGAACGTTTTTCACGAATCGTTCCATACCGTGCAATTACGCCGTAACCTGATGAAGGATTCCGAATTGGCCAAACGTTTCGGCTGTTTGCCCAATGTGCCGCCCTGCATTTTTCATTATTATCCGTTTAGAACGTATATCGAAACAGCACAGACCGCAATGGGACTCTCCGAGTTAGTATTCACCACGCTGGATCAAGACTCCCTGCTGCCCATGGTACGGTACGCTACCGGCGATACCGGCAGCATTGTGTCGTACCAGGAATTGGCGACTCAATTGAGTGAAAATTATTCTCAAATCATTCCCGATCTGAAACTCCCCTTGGGCTTCGTGCACGGCAGGGTTCCTACAGTTCAGCAAACTCTGCGCACAGAAACAATTAAGGAAGGCCTCTATGCCAACCCTGAAGTAGTCCCTATGATAACCGGTCTGTTTGGATTGAACCTAAAGCATGGCGTTTCCGAAATACATATCCACCTTAATCCAAATACAAAATCCTCCGAGACCATCAGGAAGAAAATTCACCACGCAATTTCCCAATATGTCTCAGAGGATTTCTCGGTAGTACTAATTCCCTACTATAATTTCACCGAAGCGCTTTCGCTAAACTACGAGCAAAAACTGGCAGTGCGCTATAACCTAAGCCACCCGGATACGAACGGGAGCCAGAATTGATTCGGTTTGATAGTATTCCCACAGATACGAATTGGTGGATTTCCACTGTTTCTCGCACTGCTCAATATTGCAAATGGAGGCCATGGTAAACCCGCCAAAATACATCGAAGGGGTTCCTACGGCATTAAGATAGAAACCAAAACGCCCCAACAAACGCACCAGCGAAGGTTCCAGTACAAAAATCCAGTTTTCGAGACCCATTTCTTTGCTGATCTGATAGGTTGCACGAAGAATACCATGCGTTACTTCAATTCGATTTTTGGTCGCGGTTACAATCAGCCTTGATAATTCAGCTACATGAACCGCTTTCCTGTAGCCACGGAACAACCCGGGATGGCTCTCGTAAGGAAGTTTGGAGTAATATTCGGCGGGTAGTATGCGCATATTTCCCACAACCTGGTAATTATCATCCATGGCAATTACATGGATTGCTTTGGAATCGTAGGAATCGGTCTCCATGCCATTGGGATAATCAGCGGAGGACATCCATCCCTTTTCTTCGCAGTACACTTTAAAACGTAAGCGATAGCTGCTTTGAAGTTCGTAATCGGAATCGGCTACTTTAAAGTACAGTTCTTTACCAATGGTTTCCATAATGTAAGGTTTGAGAGGTTATTGAATTGTGAATTGTAACTATAAATTACAAAATCAACCTCATCAATACAATGGATATCAGGATATTGAACTATACCGAATAAATTTAAAATTAAACAAATGTCCACATCAGAAATTATATGTGTCTGTTTGATAATGACTTACAGTAAATGGGCGTGTTGATAAAAAAAGGAATGGAAATAGATGATATTAATCACCTCATTTTCAGGGGATAATAAACGATGATTTATATCATTAATATAAGATGACAACTATCATTTAATATGTGCCTACTTCCAGAAATCGAGAACTTGGAGTTGAATTGCCTCCTCAAAAAACATACGGGCAATGGTTTCGAAATAACGGGTCATGTCCGAAACATAAAACATATCCGAACCCGATGGAACGGTATCATTGAGCAAATTATAGTTGGCTAACAATTTACGAAGGCTTCCAGCTACAATTTTTCCGGAGTCGATAATATCTACTTCAAAATTGTAGAACTTGCTAATCTGGTTTTTAATAATTGGGTAGTGGGTACACCCTAAAATCAGCGATTGAATATCGCTGATTTCGCGACGAGAAAGATAGTTCCGAATAATAGCGTTGCTGATATCATCGAAAATGAAGCCTTCTTCAATCATGGGAACAAATAAGGGAGTGGCCATGGACGATACCAACACGCCACTTTTGAGAGCCTGTATTTTTTCCTCGTACATTTTGGTATCGATTGTACTTTTAGTGCCAATAACGCCAATCTCTTTGTAATCCGTACTGGCTACATAATCGACTACCGGATCAATCACATTCAATACCAGGGATCGCCCATCAGCCCGATCCACCACCGTGTGATATGCATTGGATGAAGCTGAATTACAGGCTATAACAATAACTTTGCAATGCTGTTCAATCAGAAAATCGGTGATATGGGCAGAATATTGCTGAATGGTATGCGGCGATTTATCGCCATAGGGCAGGTGAGCCGTATCGCCAAAATAAATTAGCCGTTCGTTGGGCAAAAATTGGCGAATTGCTTTTGCCACTGTTAAACCACCCAAACCCGAATCGAAAATTCCGATAGCCTGTTGCTTGTCCATATTTGCCCTTAAATGAAAAAAGCCAACTCCAATAAGTTGGCTTCTGTATCGTTTACGATTAGTTACTTTAAACCCAGTTCGGCCTTCACCAAGGGCAGAATATCTTCCGAATCGGGAGCGGTATAAACAATTGTCCCCATTCCGGAGTCGAAGATATAGGTAAACCCATGCTCTGCAGCCACTTTATTAACTGCGTTCAGCGCAGCCTCCTGTACGGGGCTAAACAACTCTACGCGTTTTTTCTGCAGATCCTGCTCGGCCGTTTGCTGAAAAGTTTGAATGCGATTCTGCATATCCTCCAGTTCTCCCTCTTTGGTGGCACGAGCCAGGTCGCTAAGTTTACCGCCTTCCAGAGCTACCTTGTAGGCTTCGTATTTTTTATTGAATTCTACGGTCATTTCGTCCAGAACTGCTTCATGCTCCTTGGCAAGCCTCTCCAGTTTCACCTGGGCACTGTCGCTTTGTGGCATGGCCGATAATAACTCCTGACTGCTGATATGACCCAGTTTAACAGGCTTTTGGGCAATACCCGATAATGAACTTAATCCAATGAGCAGACTGGCAACCAAAATTCTATACTTTTTCATGCTGATTTTAATTTTTCTTGAGTTTATTATAACTTCCCAACTTCCAGTGAGTTGTTTGTTTCTTGTCCGGCACACCGCAGGGTTACAAATGTATCAATTTAATTCTTATAACCTAATCTTTGCAATACTTCGTCGCTAACATCGTAGCGCGGATTGGTATAGAGCATGGTAGGGCCGCTGGACGAATCGAAAACTACCGCGTAGCCACTCTCATTGGCAATTTCCTTTACCGCATTGTATACTTCGTCCTGTATAGGTTTTATCAGCTCTTCGCGCTTCTTATACAACAAGCCTTCCTGTCCGAAATAATCGTTCTGCAGCTTCTTGGCTTCACGTTCTTTGGCAATGATCGCCTCTTCCATCTCGTTACGCTTTTCTTCGGTGAGCAGTACCTTTTCTGCCTGGTAGTTCTTCCAGAGCTTTTCAATCTCGTTGTACAGCGCTTGTACCTCGTCCTGATACACCTTCGACTGTTCATCCAGCTGGCTTTGAGCTGCATTATAGGTAGGTATGTTTTGCAGAATATAATCCGTATCGACAAAGGCATACTTCTGAGAGTACGCCGAAAGCAAACCTGCCAATACCAACAGTCCAATTAAACTAATCTTTTTCATATCGAATTGGTTTTTATTTAATGGAGTATCACAATCAAAATTTATACCGAAAAGCCTACACTAGAATTCCTGACCAATTACGAAATGCCATTGATGGGCTGACGGCTCTGTTGAAGAATCGTTATTCGGATCGAATCCATAACCATAATCCACGCCAAGCAGACCAAACATGGGCAGGAAAGCACGTAAACCCAACCCTGCGGCACGTTTAATCGCAAAAGGGTTAAAATCGTTCCACGACTGCCAGGCATTACCGCCCTCCAGGAACGCCAGGCCATAAATGGTCGCCGAAGGATTTAACGAGAACGGATATCGGAATTCAGCGTAGTATCGGGTATAAATATTCGCATCCAAATAATCGTATGCGGATCCGTTTGTATTGATCGGGCCAGTTAAAACCCGACCGTTTTCGTAACCTCTCAGTTTAATAATGTCGGTACCGCTCATGCTATACCCCGAAAGCCCATCACCTCCCACTCTAAAACGCTCAAATGGTGGGGCTCCCAGCTCATCGTTGTAGAATCCGAGATAACCAAACTCGGCACGCATGGCCAATACCAGGTTCTGTACCAGGCTGGTAAACCAATCGCCTTTAAAATTCCACTTGTAGAATTCCACATTCTTATAAAGTTGTTCTGCCGATAAACCAGCATAGCTCGTGTTGGTAAATGCCGAGTAAGGCGGTGTAACTTCCAGCGACAAGCTAATGGAAGAACCCCTGCGGGGATAGATCATCTGATCCTGCGAACTTCTGGACAGGATAGTCTTAAAACTCAATAAATTATAATCGCCGTTATAGAGCTCGCCAAGCCGGTAATTGTGGAGGAAATACCGTTTATATCCAATTTCGTTGTACAACGAGAAATAATCGTCCGGCCACTTCAATCTTCTGCCCAGTCCAATTGCTCCACCAAGGGTTCGAAACAATGGGTCATTTTCATCGAAGGTATTGGCCTGATAGCTGTATGCGTAATTCGTGTGTAAATTGGAGCAGTATAGCGAAACCGATAATGAATTGGGTTTTTTACCTCCAAACCAGGGTTCTACAAAACTGATGTTATAGCTCTGGTAGCTTTTACCGCTGGCCTGGGCTCGAATGGAAAGTGTTTGGCCATCGCCACTGGGCACCGGCCGCCATGCCTCTTTCTCAAAAAAGTTTTGCATGGAGAAATTGGAGAATTTAATCCCAATGGTACCCATAAATCCATAATATCCGCCCCAACCACCGGATAGTTCCAGCTGATCGTTGGCACGTTCCTCTAGGGAGTATTCAATATCTACCGTACCATCAGCCGGATTGGGTATGGGATTAGGTGTAATGGTTTCGGGGTTAAAATGCCCCAGGGTGGCTAACTCCCGAACGGAACGTATGATGTCGGCACGAGAAAATAGTTCTCCCGGCCGGGTATAGAGCTCCCGCCGTATAACGTGTTCATTAGTCTTGGTATTTCCTTTGATAATGATATTGTTCAAAGAAGCCTGTTTCCCCTCGTATATGCGGAGTTCCAAGTCGACGGAGTCGTTTTCGATATTGGCCTCAACCGGACTAACATTAAAAAACAAATACCCATTATCCATATAGAGTGAGGTAATGGCATCCTCATCGGTAGTCAGCCGGTCATTAAGCATTTTCTGGTCGTATACATCGCCAGCTTTCATGCCCAGTATTTGATCTAAATAGCTTGATGGGTATTTAGCATTTCCGATCCAGTTAACACTTCTAATGTGATAGGGCCGTCCTTCGGTCAGGACCAACTTTAACCCAATACGTTTTTCGTTGATCGGATAAGTTTCTTCCGATACAATCTTGGCATCCCGATAACCGCGTTCGTTATAAAACGATATCAGATTCTTTTTATCCTCCTTATACTCGTCATCCAGCAGTTTCGAACCTTTAAAGATATTCCAGTCACGTTGCTTGGTTTTTTTCATCACCCTGCGGAGACGTTTGTCGGAAAAACCCTCGTTCCCTTCAAATACAATCTCTTCAATTTTAACCCGGGCGCCTTTCTCAATCTGAATAGTCAGATTTACCATGCTTTTACTCGTCGTATCGTCTTCCATCTTCATCAGGATTTCTGCATTTAGGAAACCCTTTTCCTTTAAGTGGTTTTTAATAATATGACGCGTGGTATTTAACACATTTTCTGTAATTTGTGTCCCCCGGGTCAGGTTAATTTTTTCTTCCAGATCTCCGGATTCGGTTTTGTTTACACCATATATTTCCAAGTTACCCAGGCGAGGCTGTTCGGTTAACTGTATTTCCAGATAGGCTTTATCCCCTTCCGTTTTGCTCAACACAATCTGTACATCGGAGAACAAACCGTATTTCCAATACTTATGAATGGCATCGGAAATCTCGGGACCCGGAATTTTAATCTTCTGCCCCTTACTCAATCCGGAAATGGTGATTAAATGTCCGGGTTGTAGAAAACGAACACCTGTAACCTGAATATCTTCAATAACATATTCCTGAGGCCGGGAATAATCCATCAATGGCACATTATTGGGGTCGATAACTTCCTGGGAAAACGATAAGAGCCCCAAAAAAGAGAATATGAGAGTGGAAATTACTTTTTGCATCCGTGGTTAACTGTTTTCATTTGGTTCTGTAGCGATTTGTTCGCTGGTTTTTCCAAAACGGCGTTCGCGGTTTTGGTAATCGGCAAGGGCTTCGTAGAAATGCTCTCTGCGAAAATCAGGCCACAAAGTGGAGGTGAAGTACAACTCGCTGTAGGCAATCTGCCACAGCAGGTAATTACTAATCCGATATTCCCCGCTGGTTCGGATCAATAATTCCGGATCGGGCATATCGGCTGTATTCAGGTACGATTCAAATACCTTTGCATCAATATCTTCACTATCTATCCGCCCTTGTTTAACATCTTCAGCCAATTGTTTTACGGCCGATACTATTTCCCAACGCGAACTATAGCTCAAGGCTAACACCAGCGTGAGTCCTTTATTATCTTTCGTTTTATTTAGTGTAGCTTGTAAATTCTGAGCCACCGTGTCGGGTAACGAATCAATATCTCCAATCACCTTCAAGCGCACCTTATTGTCCATCAAGGTCTTGGTTTCTTTGGTAATAGTGGCCACCAACAAGGCCATGAGTGCATCTACCTCGGTTCTGGGACGATTCCAGTTTTCGGTTGAAAAAGCGTAGAGCGTCAGATATTCGATGCCTAATTCAGCAGCAGCCTCGACCGTATCGCGCACGGCTGTTACGCCGTTTTTATGCCCAAATATCCGGGGATTCCCTTTTTTTTTAGCCCAACGCCCGTTGCCATCCATGATAATGGCTACATGCCGGGGCAATCGTTCCTTATCGAGCTGATCTTTCGCTATCATCGCTGTTCCGTTGTTGTCTAATCGTAAACCGGGCAATCCGCCGCAAATTTAACAAACTTATAACTAATAAAAAGGCCGACAGAAGAATACCAGTCATTATTATTAATCAGATTCCGACCCAGCGGACTTTCCACACCATCCAGGCTATCCGTAAACGTTTTTCTAAAACTCCACTCGCCTCCCAGGCTTAGTCGATCTGTTAAATTAATTTTCATGCCCACACCAAACGGAATGTTCAAAGTGCCAGATCCGGAAAGTACCAACGTGTATCCCAACCCGCCAGCTACATACAACGAATGCATCCAGGCATCATCGCCACTGATATAGGGTAGAAAGTTAAATTCGAACTGGGCGTTGTAGTCCAGTAACTGCGCGGAAAAGCTGGTTGGATTTCGTTCGGTGAACACCCGATCCGGAAAATCGGCATCGCTGCCTTGTAGACTCATATAATATCCGCTAATCCGCACTGCGTGCCGTTTATCGATATTCCAACGAAAAAAACCGGCAAAAGCCGGTTGCGTTTTATAAAATAGCCGCGTTGGATTGATTTCACCATTATAATAACATCCCCCGGCAATGATCCCAAAGTCCGTAAACCTTTGCGCTACAAGGGGCGTTATTGCAAGAATGGAAAAGAATACAAGAAGGATGCGTTTCATGAAATACATCTTGGTCGCTAAAGAGAACGAAAGTACTAAGAATTTTAGCGCCCAAGATGCGAAATATTCTTAAAAAAACATAAACGACCCGATTTGTGTGACCACCTCCTGAACTACTGCATGGCTTTTCTGGCACTGCGAGGTACCCGGGCCTTTTTCTGTACTTTACCGGAACTGGCCCGATTGGAAGCGGCACGATAGTCACGATCCAGGAAGGTTGGTAATCCCTTGCGAGTGGTCTCCAAACGATAGGCCACCTGAAAATTCATGAAATAATACACGTCGTTATGTTTCGAAGCCGCTGTTTGCGTGTAACCTTCCACATAATCGGAAAACGGGAAACGGTAGCCCAGCTCTGCCCCTATCACCCACCGGTCGCTTAATATATATTTGGTACCAATCCCGAAAGGAATAACAGCTCCCATGGCACTTCCATGAGCATCATCGTAGAATCGTTCCTGAGGCACAATAAGTTCGCGCGAGTGCGAATAAAAACCTCCTATCCCCACAAATCCATAGGCCGCCAGCGACATATAGTTGTTCAACATACCCCTCCGATTAAAAATAGCGGCCGTTTTGTATTTCTTTTCTTCCGCCAAAAAATAGTACTCCAATTGAGCCGATACCTCAGAGAGCATAATCTTGTAGCTGCGTCCCCGGTTGTTCCTGGATTCCAGATCATCTCCATGCCCAAAACCCACAATACCGTTCACTTTTATCGAATACACCGGATCCAAACGATAGCGTACGTACACGGGAAAAGACATACGGGTTTCATCAAACTTAATATCTTTTAAGCCGTACCAGTTAGCCTCATCAATGGTTCCTCCAATATCCCCAAACACCTGGGCAATACCGGCTCCGGCACCCACCTCATAGCGCCGCAGTTTCCATCGCTGCCCCAGGGCAGGAGCAACCAGAAGTACGCTGAAAAGAAACATAGTTAGGATTCTCAACTGCTTTTTACTGTACATGGCCATGATGTATTTCTTTATTTCTGAGTTGTATTATTAAATTTACAATAAATCGATTTAAAAAAAAACTATCCGCGTTTTTCTCTAATTTCTTTTATCCACTCCCCACATCAACTTATTTCGTAAGGTGCTAAAGTAATTATTAAAAGGCAATTGTGCCATCTTCAATTCGCACACCGACTTGCGAATCAAAAATGTATTATGTTGACTATTAAATGCTTCACTCCTATTATCAACCGATACCAGAAAGTTTCCGCTCCTCGATTTTACCTCCAGGCGTATTTCCACGTCATCCGGAACCACCACAGGACGAACCGTGAGGTTATGCGAAGCTATAGGAGAAAGTACCAGATTGTGTGACCCGGGTACTACGATGGGCCCTCCAACCGCCAGGCTGTAGGCCGTAGAGCCGGTGGGAGTGGAAATAATTAGTCCGTCCGTCCAATACGTATTCAGGAATTCATTATTGATAAACGCATCGATGGTTAACAAGCTGGTACCCTGCTTCTGAATGGTTACATCGTTCAATCCGATAGTATGCCGTCCAAATGGGTTAATGTCCGAATGAATCTCCAGAAGTGTGCGGCTTTCAATTTTATAGTTACCTGCAAAAATGGCTTGTAATGCCTCCAGCAATTCTTCTTTGGAGATATTGGCTAAAAAACCCAAACGCCCTGAATTGATACCTATAACCGGAATATCATATCGTTGCAGGTAGCTGATACTTTCCAGAAACGTTCCATCCCCACCTATACTGAACAGAAAATCAATATCTTCAGGAATCCCTCTTTCTTCATTAAAAAGTAAAAACTCATTATATTCCAGGTGGGTTTGTTGTACAACATACTCGTACAAAGGCTTAAAAATGCACACTTCCTCCTTGCGTTCCTGCAGGCATTCCAGCAATTGCGTGATATACCGGTTAAAATCGGGGGAATACGTTCGGCCATAAATAGCAATCTTCATGGAAATAAAAAACTTAGATACTCAGGTATTTCATGAATAAATCGTAACGGTTCTCATAAAGGCTGTTCATGTCATTTTCATCCATAAAGGAAGCCTGAATAGTATAATCGTACCGAATAAAAGTTTGCACAATGGAGGTAAGATCTTTGCGGTTAATCTTGAGGGTTACTTCCATTTTAGTTGAATTTAATGGGCTTGTTATGTAAACACTCAAAATTTTCGCGTCGTTACTTTCCACGATTTGTGCAATTTGCGACAGGGAATAATCGTTGGCATTTAAGGCCAGTACCAAAATACCACCGGGTTGTTTCAGCGCCGATACATCGGCAAAGTAGTGCAGTAAATCAGTAAGAGTAATTACACCCTGATATTGATTCTCAGCATTCAGAACCGGAATAATAGACAGTTGCAATTCCGAGGCCAGTTCCACCACCTCGTAAATATGCTGATCCAATGTTACATAAGGACTAAATAGCGATAAATTATGATTACCTATCGGTTCCTCAGCCATATTGTTGTCATAGATATCCTTGTCGGAAATGAGTCCCAAAAAATCGACATTATTTACGATAGGCAAGTGCGATATCCGAAAAATATCCATCCAGTAAAGTGCCTGTTGTCCACTGTCCGAGGTGCGTAGCGCCGGGATCACATCCGAAATCAAATCTTTTGCTAGCATAAACCTTTTATCAGAAAATGACTTATTTTTGTGCCCGTCCCACAACAAAAATAGCCGTGCATGACCAGACTGAGTGTAAATATAAACAAAATAGCTACACTGCGGAACTCCCGGGGTGGTGATATTCCCAATGTAGTGGAAGCAGCCATCCGCTGTCAGCAATTTGGAGCCCAGGGTATCACCATTCACCCGCGCCCAGATCAACGGCACATCACCCGGAAGGATGTGTACGACCTGAAACCCGTTGTGTCCACCGAATACAATATAGAAGGTTACCCTTCCCGCGAGTTCATTGAGCTTGTATTAGAAATTCGACCTACCCAGGTAACCCTGGTACCCGATGCCCCCGATGCCCTTACCTCCAACCAGGGTTGGAACGCAGTACAACATCGATCTATGCTGACAGACATTATTCGGGAATTTCAGACCGCAGGCATACGTACATCCCTGTTTGTCGAAACAGATTTGGGAAACCTGGAAGCTGCAAAAGAAACAGGCACCGACCGGATTGAGTTTTATACCGAACCCTATGCCAAATTCTATTCACAGGATCGCGAAAAAGCGGTTGCCCCATTTCGCACTGCTGCTAAAAAGGCGGTTGAACTGGGCTTAGGAATCAATGCCGGCCACGATCTGAACCTGGACAACCTGAAATTTTTCTACCAAAACATACCTGCACTGCTCGAGGTTTCGATCGGTCATGCCCTCATTGCCGAGGCACTCTATCTGGGTCTCGAAACAACCATTCAACGCTATCTTGCCCAACTTCGTTAATGGAGCTCTATGCACAAAAAATTGGGTCGGGCACGCCAGTAGTAATCCTTCATGGCTTGTATGGTTCCGGCGACAACTGGCTTACACTGGGTAAAGAATTGAGTTCGACTCACACCGTGTATCTGGTCGATCAGCGCAATCACGGTCGCTCCGCCCATCATCCTAGTCTCAGCTATTCGGATTTGACAGAGGATCTGCTCGAATTTTTAGACCACCGTCAATTACATCAAGTATCGCTGGTTGGCCACTCAATGGGGGGTAAAACGGCCATGAACTTTGCCCTCACATACCCCGAACGGGTTGCTTCCCTCGTGGTCATTGACATTGCTCTCCGCTCCTACCTACATCCTGCCGAAAGACAATTGTATCTTCAGCACCAGTTTCACCTCAAGGTCATTCATGCGCTGCTCAAACTGGATATCGACTATCCGGAAACCCGCGATGAAGTCGATAAACAACTAGCTCAACAACTCCCCCAGCCGGCGATACGGAGTTATTTATTAAAGAACCTGAAGCGCGATAGTGACGGAAAGTTCTTCTGGGCCATCAATTTATCGTCGATACAGAATAACCTGGACCGAATTATGGAAGGCATCCCCTGGACAGGCAAGACGTATCGACAACCCACTCTGATTATTGATGGGAAAAAGTCGGAATACATTCAACCCTCCGATTACGATGACTTTAAAAAGGCTTTTCCGGATGTACGAATCGAACAGCTCGATACAGGCCATTGGGTTCATGCCGAGAAACCAGAGGAATTACTGAATCTGTTACGCGGTTTCCTGTCTGTCAACTTCTGAATCAGACCTTGGGCGGCACCCGTTCAATACGTTCTTCCGGAATCAAATCCATGGTTCTATAGCGTAAAAACAGCTGCACCACAGCCACTACGTCGTTTTGGCAATAGCTAATAATTCGAGCTATGTCGCGATCCTCATAATATACCCCGGCTACCTGCGATCCGTCAATGTCGTTCTTTGGACTGGGGATGCCAAAAATATGCGTTAACAGTTCCAATGACGTATAATGCTTATAATCGCCAAACTTCCACAACTCGAGCGTATCGAGGAACGGTACCTCCCAGGGTTTCTTGCCGGCAACATCCAGCGTATTCGGCAGGGGAATATGATGGATTAACATGCGCCGGGCAATAAACGGAAAGTCGAACTCCTTGCCATTATGGGCGCAAAGCAACAGATTTCTGGTTTTTGCGTACCCTTCCATCATGCCGGAAAAATCACGAAGCAGCTTAACTTCGTCATCGCCGGCATAGGAAGTAAGCCGTAATCCCAACCCCGAACCGGACAGAGTCACCACGCCGACCGATATGCAAACAATTTTTCCGAATTCCGCATAAATTCCCGCGCGCTGGTAAACAGCAGCGGCCTCTTCGCCTTCTTTCCTGAAAAACGCCGATTTTTTCGTCCACAAACGCTGCAGGGTATCATCCATTTCGCCAAAAGACGAGGTAAGCGGAACCGTTTCTATGTCTAAAAACAGGATATCGTGAATATTAATACCTCCTAACATACAGAATACGATTTTTAAGTTTAGTATATTGCTGCACCTTGCTCCAGCGTTCAGGTTACACCTGTAAACACGGGATCGAACCAATTCGCTGGCGCGAGTGTTACCTAAAATTAATGGGTATGCCTGGAATAAAAAAATATGTTGTGTTCGAAGTTGACAAACCCGGAGCCACAGGGAATGCATTACTGGTTACGCACCCCAAAACAGAAGATCCATGCCATACCCCAAAATATGCTATTTGTAACAACTCCCATTAACCTTACGTAGGAAAGCGCTGAACCGTCTCCCTCCAGTATAAGGAGAGGAAACAGCCCCAAATCAAAAAACAATGAAAGAACTCTATCCGTTTAAATTCACTCCCATACTCTTTGATAAAATATGGGGAGGTGCCAAACTTAAGAGCGAACTTAACAAACCCATATCATCCCAAACCACTGGTGAAAGCTGGGAAATATCGGGAGTACCCGGTTACGAGTCGGAAATAGCCAACGGGTATCTGAGTGGGAATAATCTAGAGGAACTTATTGAAGTATACATGGGCGACCTGGTAGGCGACCGCATCTATAATGAGTTTGGAACACAATTTCCTTTACTGGTGAAATTTATTGATGCCAACGATGTGCTATCCATACAAGTACACCCCAACGACCAATTGGCTCGAAAACGACACAATTCTTTTGGAAAAACCGAGATGTGGTATGTGATGCAAGCCAACCCCGGCGCAGAACTCATTGTCGGTTTTAATTGTGAGGTAGATCGCGAAACCTATCTGAAACACGTAAACGAGAAAAAACTACCCGAAATTCTAAACTATGAGCAAGTAGAGGCTGGCGATGTCTTTCTGCTCCCGGCAGGTAGGGTACATGCCATAGGTTCCGGAATTCTGCTGGCCGAAATTCAACAAACCTCCGATATCACCTATCGTATTTACGACTTCGATCGACGGGATGCCCAGGGTAACCTGCGCGACCTGCATACAGATGCAGCAGTGGACGCCATTGATTTTACCACTCCTGAACGTTATAAGACCAATTATAAGGTGATCCCCAACTTTCCATCCACCCTGGTATCGTGCCCCTATTTCACCAGCATGATGATCGATCTGGACACTCCTCTGAAGAAAGACACAACCGATCTGGATTGTTTCATGATCTATATGTGTCTGGAAGGAAGTTGCCGCATCGATTATTTTGATGAAGAAATGGTGTCCCTTACAAAAGGTGACACCGTATTGATACCGGCATCGGTAACCGAATACCGGCTCATTCCCGATCCAAAGGCACGGTTACTCGAAGTGTACATCCTCCCCAAAGAAGATAACCCTGAAGCATAAATGGAGATACAAGACGTTCGTTTCGTTAAAAGCAGCCCCGATGAAATAAGTTGCCCACAAGGCAATTTACCCGAATATGCCTTTGTTGGCCGATCAAATGTGGGTAAATCATCGCTCATCAATTACCTAACCGATCGGAAAAACCTGGCAAAAACTTCGGCTCAACCCGGAAAAACCAAGCTCATCAATCATTTTTTGGTTGATGACTGCTGGTACCTGGTCGATTTGCCCGGTTATGGTTATGCCAAGGTCTCGAAAGGCGAACGAAAATCCTTCATGTCGTTATTGTACAACTACCTGGAACGTCGTGCCAGCATGGTATGTCTTTTTGTGTTAATTGACAGCCGGCATGCTCCTCAGAATAACGACCTGGAATTCATTCAGTGGCTGGGCGAAAATCAAATTCCTTTTGCATTGATTTTTACCAAAACCGATAAACTGTCCGCTCTCAAACTGCAACAGTCCATTGAACAGTATAAAAAAACGTTACTCCAAACCTGGGAAAGCTTTCCGCCGTTTTTTATATCCTCTACCCTTGCAAAAACGGGGCGTGACGAGATTCTCCGGTTCATTGCCGACACCAAGGACTCCTCCGCATAATGCCCATGCACCTGTTTAAAAGCCGTTGATTAATTAAAAACTCAAACATGCCGGTATTGCGGTGATATTGTTTACTTTTGCAGCGCCAAAACAGTATGTAACTGATTTATTCTTACTTAAAAATGAAGATTAAAGCACCCATTAAGTTTTTTGCAGGCCGCTCATCGGTGTATCTGGCTGAGAAAATTGCAAAAAGTTACGGAACAGAACTCGGTTCTTCGTCAGTGCTGGAATTCAGCGATGGAGAATTTCAACCATCCTACCTCGAGTCGGTGCGAGGCTGTATTGTATTTATTGTTCAATCTACCTTCCCTCCACAGGACAACCTTATGGAGCTTTTACTAATGATTGACGCCGCCAAACGGGCTTCCGCCTACAAAGTGGTTGCAGTAATGCCCTACCTCGGACTGGCGCGCCAGGATCGGAAGGATCGTCCGCGTTGTGCCATTGGAGCCAAACTGGTGGCCGATTTACTGGTAACTGCAGGTGCCGACCGCGTGATGACCATGGATTTGCACGCCGATCAGATCCAGGGTTTCTTTGATGTACCGGTAGATCACTTGTATGCGTCGTCGCTTTTTGTGCCCTACCTAAAAAAGCTCGAGTTGCCCGACATGGTTATTGCTGCTCCCGACATGGGAGGTTCGAAACGCGCCAATGCCTACTCGCGCTATCTGAATAGCGAAATGGTAATTTGCTACAAGCTGCGTAAAAAAGCCAATGTTATTTCGGAGATGAAAGTGATTGGCGATGTGGAAGGCAAAGATATCATTATAGTAGACGACATGATTGATACCGCAGGCACTCTGTGCCTGGCAGCCGACATGATGATGGAACAAGGTGCCAGCAGTGTGCGTGCCGTAGCCACCCATCCGGTACTTTCCGGCCCGGCCTACGACCGCATCAATCAATCCTCCCTGAAGGAGTTGGTAGTTAGCGACACCATTCCATTGAAACAGGAGTGCGAAAAAATTCAGGTAATCTCCGTAGCCGACCTTTTTGCGGATGTAATTAACAACGTATACAAATACAAGTCGATAAGCTCGAATTTTATATTTTAATCACTATATTTGCACGCCTTTTTCACACGGCTTTTTGCCAGTGGTGTAATGGGGAACACAGCTTCCAAGTAGCACAAGTCTAATATTTTAGAAAAGGAAAATGAAATCAATTGAATTAAAAGCAAGCCTAAGGACTGAGTTAGGCAAAAAAGACACCATGGCACTGCGCAGAGCCGGACAAGTGCCTTGCGTAATGTACGGCGGCGAAACCAACATTCATTTCGCTGCTTCAGCCAACGATTTTCGTCATATCATTTACAGCAGCCAGGTTTTTCTGGTGAAACTCGATATGAATGGAAAACAGTACCAGGCAGTTCTGAAAGACATGCAGTTCCACCCGGTAAGCGATCAAATCCTTCACATGGACTTTATCCAGGTTTTTGATGACAAACCGGTTGTAGTAGATCTACCCATCACCGTTTCAGGTACCTCCAAAGGTATTTTGGCCGGGGGTAAACTGCGTCAGCGTCGTCGCTACCTTAAAGTTAAAGGCCTGTTGAAAGACCTGCCCGAAAACCTGGTAATCGACATAACTCCGTTGAGAATAGGAAGTCACGTAAAAGTAGAGGATCTGAAATACACCAACCTTGAGCTGCTTGATCCGGCGAAAGCTTTGGTACTGGGTATTGCTGCTTCACGTGTTTCTAAAGGTGGTGCTGTGGCTTCCGACGAAGAGGAAGAAGGAGCAGAAGCAGCTGCTGAAACCGCTGCATCCGAAGAATAAACCAACTGCATTTGAAGTACCTTATTACGGGTTTGGGGAATATCGGTTCCGAATACCACAACACCCGACATAATATAGGATTTAGAATATTGGATGCCTTAGCCGGGGCATCCAATATTTCTTTTGAGGATCAGCGTTATGGCATGGTCAGCTCCTACCGTTTTAAAGGCCGTTTGTTTATTCTGCTAAAGCCATCGACCTACATGAACCGAAGTGGATTGGCCGTGGATTACTGGCTTAAAAAAGAAAAACTTACCACGGAAAACCTGCTGGTTTTAGTGGATGATTTAGCACTTCCGTTTGGAGCCGTTCGCGTGCGCCCAAAAGGAGGTGATGGAGGTCATAACGGACTGGCAAATATCAACCAGGTATTAGGTACATCGAATTACGCGCGGGTGCGCTTCGGAATTGGCAATGATTTTTCCGCGGGAAAACAGGTAGATTACGTGTTGAGCGACTGGTCCGAAGAGGAAACCCGGCAGTTGCCCGAAAAGCTGAATTCTTGCATCCAGATCATACAAAGTTTTGGCACTGTAGGCCTGCAACGCACCATGAATCAGTTCAACACGAACAAGGAATAATGTTCTGAAGGCTAATTGCTTTCTGACTTTTCCTGAATCTACGCTAACTTTATTCTATCCAGCCCACTTTCACTATAAATCAAGTTGCGCCTGATGTGTCCGGCTGGTATTCATCCGTATCTGTTCTTCCTGCCAGGTCAGGTATTTATTCACTTTCTTAAGCAAATCGTCGATACGTAAGGGCTTGGCAATGTAATCGTCGCAACCGGCCTTTAGGCAACTTTCCTCATCAGTAGACATGGCATAGGCGGTTTGTGCAATAATGGGCAGGTTCTTGCGCTTGGATTTTATGTGTCGGGTTGCCTCAAAGCCATTCATATTAGGGAGTTTGATATCCATCAACACCAGGTCAATGGTCAAATCTGCTTCACAACGGTCAATAGCTTCCAAACCATTAGTCGCCCGGTAGATTTTTGCTCCCGTAGGCACCAGAATAGTTTCCAATAGATTGTAGTTTACATCTTCGTCTTCGGCAATGAGTATGGTTTTACCTCTCCAATTGTAATCGTCCTTATAGTCGATTTCGGATGGACGATCGAGGTCGACGCCGGGTTTATACGGAATATTGAAATAAAAAGTCGACCCTTCATTTTTCTTGGATTCCACCCAGATGAATCCGCCCAATTTTTCTGCCAATCCTTTTGATATGGAAAGTCCCAGTCCGGTTCCTCCGTAAAGCTTACTGAAAGAAGTACTGGCTTGTCTGAATCGGTCGAATACGATTTTTTGTTCATCTTCGCTCAGGCCTATACCCGTATCTTTAACATAGAAACTGATATCTTTCCGCTTATTGACGTAATACCCAAACTCAATACTTCCCTCGTCGGTAAATTTAATGGCGTTGGATAGTAAATTGGTCATAATTTGTTCCAATCGGACTTTGTCGGTAAACACGGCCGATTCCCGATCCTTCAGTCCAGGTTTGAAATGCAGTTCAATCTCTTTCCGCTGCAGCTCCAATTGATGCATATTGCTCTCATACAAATCGCTCAGCATTTTATTCAGATTGAAGTTTTTGTTGAAAATGGAGATTTGATCGGCTTCAATCTTGGAAATATCAATGATATCGGTGATAATATGGAGTAACTGACGACAATTGGTATTGATCAGGTCAACATATTGTTTGCGCTTTTCATCGGAGAGCACCCGGTTTCGGATCAGCGTGGCAAATCCTAGAATGGCATTCATGGGAGTGCGTATCTCATGACTCATGTTGGCCAGAAAGGCCGACTTCAGCTTATCACTTTCTTCGGCTTTCTCTTTGGATGCTTTTAGTTCGTCGTTAATGAGTTTGAGTTTAACGTTCTGCACAGCCAACTTTTCGGAGTAGTTGCGGATCTCTTCTTCGCTTCTTTTCCGTTTGGAAATTTCGAGCGATATACCCGTAATACCTATTACCTCTCCTGCAGTGTCGAATATGGGGGCTTTGAAGGTTTCAAACCAGGACTCGTTCACTTTCTCTTCAAAGAAGAGCTGCTTTTTGGTACAAATAATCTTAAGGTCTTCCTCGCGATACCGCTGTGCCACCCGGTCGGGGTACAAATCGTAATCGCTCTTCCCTATAATTTCTTCCACGGTGCGGTTGAGCGATTGAGCAAAGGACTCATTAACCGACAGATAACGACCTTCACAATCTTTCAGCCAGGCATAATGAGGCAAGGTATTCAGAATAGCCTTCTTTTGTACCTCACTCTTCACCAAAGCTTCTTCGGTTTGTTTGCGGGTGGTAATATCGGTAACAATTCCTTCAATGGCCACGGCAACCCCTTCGGTATCCCGAATGATTAGATTTTTCTGTTGTATCCAACGCTCTTCCCCGTTTCGTTTAATAATCTTAATCTCATAGTATTCAGGAGCTTCACCCCGAAGCAAGGCCCTCCAATTCTTAATAAAGGGCTTAAAATATGAAGGATGAACAATCCGCCGTATCAGCAACGGTGTCTTGTAGAATGCTTCCGGCTCATAACCGAAGAGTTCCATGGACTGAGGACTTACATACTCGTAACGAAGTTCGGGAAGAACCAAACGGTACACTACATCGTTAACATTCTCTGTTATTCGATAGAATCGATCCTTATAGTAATTCTCTTTGGGTAAAAAGGATTTACGAAGCAGATTAACCTCTTCCTTTAACTTGAGGAGTTGTTCCTTGTACTGCTGGTTCTGGAACTCCAGTTCGCTGTATGTAGGTGGTATTTTTGACAAGTTATTCAGACTGTTTTAGGGCGAAAAGCAAGTTATGATAATTCATATAAAAAACAAAATACGTTAAACTAATTTTGAATGCTAGTTTCAATTTATTGATTTAGTGCGCTTTACATAGTTACGTATCACATACTCTTTATGGACTGGAATTGCACTGTCCTTATTGGTTGTTTCCGTCTATCCTGGCTCACCAACTCGGTTAATCCATAGAAAAAACGTGTTTTATCCCAAAAAGACAGGGATTCACAAATCCATTTCAACCCCAAAGTTACCATACGCGTACACCCTTGGAAATACCCTGTCATGAACCTTCTCAACCTGAAGACTGCACTAAATTGCCTGCTTACCCTTTTCTTCATTGAATCTGCACAGGCCATTCCCGATGCAGAGCTGAATTCATTTGGCCATCACCTCGAAAGCTCCTTAAATAATGGCAATCCGTACTTTTTTAATCGCTCCTTCGATCTGAATGGTTTATTGGAATCCCTATACCTCCGCCACCCTGAAATGCAGGATTCGGAGTACAATACCGGATTTTCCGAAGGCATACAACACCACTTTGACCTGGGTAGCATGATTACACACTCGTTGCAGTATGGAGGAAGTATAACCTATCTACATGCCCTGAAGGAAAATAACGGTACACAGCTTTGCTTCCGGTTAATCGGTGCGTCGGGTATTGATTACTACCTGTTTAAGTTGACTGATAAGGATAAGTACATGGTTATTACCGATATGTATCTGGCCAGCAAGGGGGAATGGATCAGCCAAACCATTGAAGAAAATTACCAGCAACACCGTCCTGATTTGCGCAAAACGGAATCCATCCGGGAAAGCGAAGCTCCTCAGACCCTGCAGAATCTGAACCATAAAAGGAAATTCCGGGCTGCCTGGAAGGAATGGAAACAATTACCCTACAACATGCAGGTGACCAAGTCGTCGCTTTGTGCTGCCCTAATGTGTACGGGTAATTTAAGCCATGCCGATTTTATAAAAGGCTTTGCTCAATGGAACAAGCACTACCCCCAAGAACCTTCGAAATACCTGATTCCGCTGAACAAACTTATTGAACATAAAGCCTATTCCCTGGCCCTGGCTTATACCGACAGCTTGTCGGCGTCGGTAGGTTCCGATCCTGCGTTACTAATCTTTCGCGCCGACATACTGCACCGACAAGGTAACGAAGAAGAAGCGACCCGTGAACTTTCCCGGTTGATTGAAACCGATCCGCAATTCCAAACCGGTTATATCGCCCTGTTGGAATACCACCTGAAAGCACAACGCTTCCGCGAAGCCACAGAACTTTTGGATAGGATGACATTGGAATTCAATGCCTACAAGAACGAATTACTCCCTTTGGTGGCCAACCACCGCCAGTTTATAAAATCCGATGTGTACCGGCATTGGATCCTGAATTAGCTGCCCTGGGTATACCACGATGCATAGGTTGCATAATTGGTGGCTATACCTTCGATCATGGTTCTGGACTGCTCCGGCTCAATATCTTTTACTTTCTTTGCCGGATTACCTGCCCAAACAGAGCCTGGCTCCACAACCGTATTGGATAACAGAATCGCTCCGGCAGCAATAATGGAATTTTCGCCCACTTCGGCAAAATCGAGCAAAATGGCTCCCATCCCAATAAGTACATTCTTGTGAATTTTGGCACCATGAATTATGGCATTGTGGCCAACCGTAACGTTATCGCCAATTTCAACCACCGATTTGTTATAGAGTGTATGAAGCACAGCCCCATCCTGAATGTTTACCCGATTTCCGATTCGAATCGGATTTACATCGCCTCGTAATACTGCATTGAACCAAATGCTGCACCCCTCACCTATTTCCACATCACCAATGATGGTGGCATTTTCGGCCAGGTAGCAATCTGCAGGAATTTTGGGTGTAAAACCCCGAACCGATTTTATTAGAGCCATATTTGTTATTTTGCCGGCAAAGTTACACGATAACCAGTATCCATCCGGCAAACCGGCCTTAAAATTTACCAAACTTAAACCTTAAACCCACCGAATAGTTCGTTAACGCATCGGGTTGGGCGTAGTATTGACCCAGATCGATATCGGTCGTAAACCGATAGCTTCCAAAAGCCGACATACGCATAAAGCGGTTCAAATTGAATTCCAACTCCACGCCCGGCTCTACCAACATAAACACCCCGCTTTGTTCCACATAGGTTTCCACGGTATTATCCTGTTCGTACCAGGAGGTAGCTGCCACTCCGCCAATACCGGCTAAAACCGGAAACGAAAGGTGTACCGGCCAATTTGGAAAAACAAACAATTCGGCAAAGAACCCCCCATAACCACCGGTAAGGTTAATTTTCTGATTTAGAGCCGGTTCTTCATGATAATTGTTCATAAAACCGCCTCCTCCCACACCCAGCGCCAGCGTGTGTCCCAAAACAATCCCTCCTTTAGCATCGAAGGTTACCGCATCGTGACCATCAATAAACGAATACCCGAAGCCAAAACCTCCAAAGCCACCTATGGATTTTCCGCCAAATATGGTTCGGAACTCATCCTGATCCTTTTTTTGATCCAGTTCATCCTGTGCGGCTAATGGAAAGGTTAACCCCATCAGTAGCACTATGCTGTATATTTTATTCATTACGCATTATTTTAGAAACGATATTTCACTGCGAAGACAATATTGATTACCCGTAAACGAAAAAAACGATCCACCGAATATTCGAAATACGGTTGATTTGCCACAGAGAAGAGCAGGGGTAATTCCGATGCCATATAATCGATACCAGCCAAACCGTCGACCCCGAAACGAGGAGTCCACATCCAGTCGTGATAATATTCCCGGCCGAATGCTTTATAATGATTGGTATACGCTACCCCGGCATGAATTCCGTAGCCGTATATAAATTTCAGGTTTTCGGATCGTTTCACACTTAAGGGCTTAAGGTATTCCTTTAGCCCAATAAATCGCATTCCTCTCTCCGAAAAACCTACCATACCTTCCACAGCATTTTCCTCGTCAAAAAACTGACGGTAGCTGAAAAAGGTGCCATCGCCTCCTCGCATGCCGGCATCGCGCGTGTAGTATTGCGCATGCACACCTGCAAACAAGCCCAGGAAGCATAATATACCCAGTAATTTCATGAGTGCCTGCTTTAAATTAATCCCGATGATGTAAATCGCCCGAACCATTAATGGAACTGCTCACCCGTGGGTTGCCATAATATATAACATCGCCCGAACCACTCATGTGAACATCGAGACTTTCGTAAGCAAAACAATACACATCGCCGGAACCGGTTGAATTCACCGAACAATCAACCGCCAACAAATCGTCGGCCAGAATATCGCCGGAACCAGACAGGCGATGATCTACTGCATCCGTCTTGCCCCAAATGTCTACATTACCCGATCCGGACACCACCACATCGACTGTGCCGGTGCAAAAAACATCAGCAATATCGATATCGCCCGACCCGCTGTTAGTGACTCGCAGGGTATTGCAATCCAACCGGTTAACATCCATATCGCCCGATCCGCTGCTAACAATTTTGTCCAGAGTAGGCACATGCAATTCAATGCTTACATTTTCGCGGGAATTGATGCAACGTCGTTCCTGAACGCTTATGTACAAATCGCCGTTACGAACCGTAGTTTCAATAAAGGATAACAGGTTTTCATCGGCGGTAACTTCGACTAGGTACACGCTGTCTGAAACAATTTCCACATCGAAGCTGGTGGCATTCTCCACCCCGTAAAATTCACGCACAATGCGTTCTTCGGTTTCCAGAATGCCATTTCCATCGATGCAATTATTGATCGAATCGCAGGACTGGCTTAAACCTGCCGCCAAGCCTAGCAGCATATAGCAATACAAGTGGTTCTTTTTCATCTCTTTGGAATTATTTTTTCAGTGGCAACCAGAATCTCCAAAAAATAGTCTTTTTTCCGCTAGGTTTTACTACTAAATGAAATTCTATTTGCTTCATAGTTTAGGTAATTTACGGATTTACTAGCGATGAACGATAGTGATGTAGCATTTTCGTTGTGCAACGATATTCACCTTTCGGGCAGGATCGGAACCTACATTACCCACACGCCCATAAGTCAGCATCTGCTTTTCTTCAGCATTCACCACTTTGGTTTCCACCTTAGCCAGGTTGGTCGGCAGGCTAATAAAGGCATCGTTGTGATGGGTAATATCCAGCTGATAGGAAGTGTTCCGGTCAAATACCAGATCGATATCGGCATATTCGGAAGTCATGGTCATAAAGGAGAATCTGTCAGACACATGAGCTACTTTCAGATCGCCATATCTCGCGGTACTCCGAAGCTCTTTGTTCAAATTGTCAACGGTGATGTTGGAAAAGTACGAATCGATGGTGAGATTATCGGTTTGGTGAATTTCGTACTTGTCGCGCTTGGAATCCACCGTAAGATTATCCACCTCGTCGATGGTGATGCGGGAAGATTTGGTTTCCATATTCAGGCTGGTGGCTTCGCGAATGTCCAAATCGGAATAGGAAGCCAGCACCTTGCCTCCCGAAATGGAGTTAATTGCACCGTTGGCTGAACTCAGGCGAACGACCGGCGCACCCGATAACCGATTGGCCTTCATATCGCCATTGGAAAGCGAGATATCCAGTTGTCCGTTAAAATCGTCCATGTAAACATCGCCAAACTTGTTATCGATTTTCAGACTTACATAACGAGGTACGTAAACCATATAATTGATAACCACCTGATTGGACGGAATGAACGCATCGACCAAATCGGAAACCACCCCTGACTTGTTCATGAAGGTGGTTTTTGCCACCACATAGTACTTGGTGGCCGTAAACTCGAAGTTGATGCTGCTGCGGAGTTTATCCATTTTTTGATAGTTATTGGTGCTAATGCGCAAATCGGCTTCGAAACGCACACTGTCCTTATCCCAGGTAATAACATGTACCTTCCCGTACTTATTCTGGATTTCCACGACCGATTTGTCGGTTACCCGGTAGTTCCGTACTTTTCTGTCGGAGTACACCTGCGCCCGGGCCCCTCCGGGGTACAGAAAAAGCACCAGCCATAAACATAGAACCATTCTGATCATATCTGTTCCGTATTATGTAATTTTTCTTCATCGTTTTGTTCCGCCAGAAATTGAAGCATTTCCTCCAGTATGGAGATTCGCAAACGGTAGTTTTGTATCATGGCTTCAATTACCTCGTGGTTGGCAATATTATCTTTCAAATCGCTTTTTAAGCTGATGTAAACACTGTCCAATTCCGACAGGTCGGCATGCAATTCGTTTTCAAGCGCCGGATTGCCGGCCAGGTAGGGTTTCACCTCCTCGAGTTTGGCCGAAATCATACCGGAATAGTACATTTCCGCTTCCTGAAGCTCGGGAATTTGCAGCTCTACAGCCGCGGTTTTGGGTGCCTGATGCCCTGCGCGGTGCATCCAAAGTTGTTGCGACAGCAGGGTGGCTCCGGCAATTACGAGTACAGCGGCAGCCCTGTACAGATAGCCTCGCCAAGGTATGCTACGTTTGGGTTGAATGTTCTTTTCCACCCGTGCCCAAAGTTCCGGACCGGGTTCGAACAGATCAAACGCTTCGCTATGCTCTCTAACAAATTCTTCCAATCGATCTTTCATGATGAGGCATTTGTTAAAATTTCTTTCATCTTATGTTTGGCTCGCGAAAATTGCGACTTTGAGGTCGATTCGCTAATCCCTAGTATCTGTGCAATTTCTCCATGGTCGTATCCCTCAATGAGGTACAGTGAGAATATCACCCGGTAGCCATCGGGTAGCTCTCCCATGGCTTTGTGGATTCGTTGTACATCCAGCTCGATATCTTTTTCGTTGGAGGTACTTTCCGCGGGAACTTCAAGTTCCTGATCGGTGAATATCAGATCCGCTTTTCGTTTTTTAATGTGGTTGATGCATTTATTCACCACGATACGCTTAAGCCACGCTCCAAACGATGACTCGTACCGAAACGAGTCGAGTTTAAGAAACGCTTCCGAAAAAGCATCCTGCAACAAATCTTCAGCCTCAGCCTGATGGTTCATCATACGGCAGCAGATATTGTACATGGCCTTTGCATAGAGTTTGTACAATTGATACTGTGCCTTCTGATTACCAGCCTTGCTTAGCTCGATAATGTCGCGATGTATATCCTGGTATGCTACCTCCAAGTTTCTTCAGATTTTCGCTAGTAATGACAAGCAAAAGGTATTACGGTTGCACGCGTGGAGTAAATTTCTAAAAAAAATACCACTTTTCGCGATAACATCTACCCGGAAGGCAGGGAATATTACGATTTAGAAGCAGTCAACCTCCTACGTAGCAAGGGGTTAACTACTAAAAGCAGGAGCAAAACCACGGCCAGAAAGAAAGCCGACCGACCCAGGTAATCGCCATGTTTCACATAGAAGGTTAGAGCATCATTAGACCGCAGGCTGTCGCGCAAGGTTCCCCGCTTCCACCAGCCCATTTCCATAAGCACATCGCCCCGTTGATTGATCATACTGGAAATGCCGGTATTGGCCGAACGGGCAATGCTTCTGCGGGTTTCAATGGCACGTAACGAGGCCAGGGCATTGTGCTGCCGGTGCCCCGGGGTGTTGCCCCACCATCCGTCGTTGGTAATTACAAAGAGATAATTCGCACCCTTGTGAATGTATTCGGTGACAAATTCTCCAAATACCGATTCGTAACAAATAACAGGGCCGATCTTCAGACTGTCGTTAGCCGGTTGAAATACATCACGCTCCAACTGAGTGCCGTGGGTGCGAAAAATTCCACCCAAATCCAACATCAAACCCTTAAGGGGTGCAAATAGCCAGGTATAGGGCATTTTCTCTACCCCGGTAACCAGCTTCGATTTGTGATAAATCGGAATTTCGGGGGTAGTATCCAGCTGAATGGCCGAATTGTAACTATCATAGTAATACCCGGTATTTCCCAATGGATTGGACGTGGCCGTGCGCTCGAATACCTCGTAGCGGCGGTAACACATAATACCGGTTATGTAACTTATTTGAGGATGATCTTTTACCAGATGCTTAACCAAAAGGAAATCGGGCACCTGATCAAAATAACCGATCCATATCGATCCGCAAATTGAAGTTTCAGGAGCCAACACCCAGGTCGTGCTATCGGTGATGGCATGGCGCGCCTCCTCGATCTGTATCCGAGTTTGTTCAATACTGGGCATGTCGTTAAACTTCATATAGGGGTCAATGTTGGGTTGCACCACAACCACTTCACGTGTCAATCCACTTTCTCGGTATATAGCATAACGCAGGTACGAGCCCGCGGCGGGTAACAGCAACACCAGGAAAACCGCCACTATTGTAAGGCGTTGCTGCTTAAAGGCAATGCCGTTTGTTTTCTTCCAAAGCAGATCGTACAACAGTACGTTTACCAACAGAACCCAAAGTGAGCCTCCAAAAACACCGGTGTACTCATACCATTGCACCCAGCGAACGGAGTACAGAAATCCGTTTCCCAGTGTTAACCACGGCCAGGCAATTTCACCGTGGGTGTAAGCAAACTCACAGGCCAACCAAAAAACAATAAAAGAAGCATACCCCGGCACCCGGCCAAACTTACGTTTCACCAGAGCATATAACATAAACGGAAACGACATCAAAACCCCGCTAACCAATAGGGCAGCCAGGAGACCGGCATACGAGGCATTTTTTATCCACCAGGTATCCAGCAGGTTCCAGGTAAGCACAACAATTGCCCCATAGTAGTACAAGTTCCAGCCACTGGCATCGGCACGGTGCCGGGCCATATCCTCTTCCAGTACCAAGAACGGGATAAATCCGACAAAGAGTAAAAGAGGGCTTCCCCATTCATACCATGCCAGGGATAGCAGTATACCTGAGGATAGGGCCAAAATGATGCGCTGAAGCTTTGTCATAGAAACTGTATGGAATTATTTTGGAAGCAAAGATATTCAAGCATTTCAATTCTGGTAAGGATCAGAACCGGCATTTAACCCTATGTGATGGCTTTTAACTATTTTTGCGCAACACAATACCAAACGTATGAACCCACTTTTAGAAAGCTATACCTCCCCATTCGAAACCGTGCCTTTCGACCGTATACAGCCAGAACATTTTAAACCGGCGTTTGAACAAGCCTTTCGGCAGGGACGCGAAGAAATTCAACAGCTCACCGCTGCCACTGCCCCCCCGACTTTCGATAATACCATCGCCGCGTTGGATCAATCGGGCCAACTGTTGGGTGAGCTGTCTGCAATACTGTTTAACTTGAATCATGCCGAAACCAGCGACCCCATTCAGGAACTGGCACGTGAAATAGCGCCACTTTTATCGGAGTTCCACAGCGAAATTACCCTGAACGAACTCCTCTTTGCGCGAGTAAACGAAGTTTACCAGAACGGACGGCAGGGACTGAACCGCGAACAGCTCCAATTGCTCGATAAAACCTATAAAAGCTTTGTTCGAAGCGGTGCCAACCTGAACGATGCCGATAAGGAAAAATTCCGCGCCAACAGTAAACTACTTTCGGAGCTTTCGGTTCGGTTTAGTGAGAATGTACTAGCCGAAACCAACGCCTATACCCTCCACCTCCAGGATGAGAATGACCTGAAAGGCCTCCCCCGGAGCGCGGTTGACCAAGCCCGCGAGGAAGCCGAACAGTCCGGTAAAACCGGTTGGCTGTTCACCCTGCAGCAACCCAGTTTTATGCCATTTCTGAAATATGCCGATAACCGCGAACTCCGCCGTCAGATGGCGGTTGCCAGCGGAACCCGTGGTTTACATGGAAATGAAAACGACAACCGGGAAATTATTCGGCAAACCGTATCGCTGCGCAGACAGCAGGCTGCCTTGCTGGGCTTTCCCAACTATGCCAGCTACGTACTTGACAACCGCATGGCTCAAAACCCTGAGAAAGTGTACAAATTCCTGAACAACCTGAAGGATGCCTACTGGGAAGCAGCGCAACTTGAGGTAGCAGCCGTTCAGGAACACGCCAACCAATGTGGCGCCGATTTCAAACTACACGGCTGGGATTGGTCGTACTATGCCGAAAAGTTGAAAGAAGCCCGCTATCAGCTCAACGACGAAAGCCTCCGCCCCTACTTCGAACTGGAAAACTGCGTCACACAGGTATTTCAACTGGCTCAAACCCTCTACCGGATAACGTTCGCCGAGAACCATCAAATTGCCAAATACCACCCGGACGTTCGCTGCTACGAGGTGTACGACTGGGATCAAAGCTATCTGGGTATCCTTTACATGGATTTCTTTCCCCGAAAAACCAAGAAACCCGGTGCCTGGATGACTGAATTTCGCGACCAGTTTATTGATCAGAAGATGAACCACCGGCCGCATATTTCGCTGGTTTTCAACTTTCCTAAAGCCACCGCCGAGCAACCTGCCCTGTTAACCTACGACGACCTGCGTACTTTGCTGCATGAATTTGGCCACGGTCTTCACGGGTTGTTTAGTAATGTAACCTTCAAGTCGCTCTCCGGCACATCGGTATATCGCGACTTTGTAGAACTGCCATCGCAAATCATGGAAAACTGGGCCGAACAAAAGGAATGGCTGTACCGGATTGCCCGGCATTATCAAACCGGAGAAGCTATGCCCGATGCCATGATTGAAAAAATTCTGGAAGCACGCAACTACAATGAAGCCTATTTCGGAATGCGCCAACTCGGTTTTGGCTACCTCGATATGGCCTGGCACACCCTGGATAAGGACTTTACCACCGATGTGACAGGTTTCGAGAAGGAAGTAATGCAACCCTTGTCGCTACTACCACAAAACGAAAACACAGCCATCAGCCCCTCCTTCAGCCACATCTTCTCCGGAGGCTATGCCACCGGCTATTATGGTTACAAGTGGGCCGAGGTACTTGATGCCGATGCCTTCTCCCGCTTTCAGGAACAGGGTATTTTCGATACGTCAACCGCTCAACAATTCCGCGACACCATTCTGTCCAAAGGAGGTTCCGAACATCCCATGAAGCTTTACATCGATTTTCTGGGTAGAGAACCCCGGGTAGATGCTCTTTTAAAACGAAGCGGGTTTCTGAAGTAACTACTTTCACCCCACAAAAACTTTCTCTCGGGCAAAACCTCTGACTGAAATAGCCCTGCCGGCAGAATCCATACCATGGAATTCGCATCGAGAGGTGGATGTTGCCTGCTTCCAAACGGAGAGAACGTATTTTTGACGGAATAATTCTGAATTTCAAGAACAAATATGTCATATTGTCATCTTTCGATCGACAACTTATGTCATGTTGACTGCTTACATGCCATGGCACGTAACTTGATTTTTCCCTTCCAGAAACTTAAAAATTAATATTTACTAAATTAATAGGAGGATCAAGTCATGTTACCAACCATTGTAAGAAAAAGAAACTATGTATCGCCCAGTGTTTTCAACGGATTTTTTGGCGATGATTATCTGAGTGATTTCTTCAGTCTTGGAAAACCGGCAGCCCGCAGCTACAGCCCGTCGGTTAACGTTCAGGAACTGGAAAAAGAATACCGAATTGATGTAGCAGCACCCGGCCTCGAAAGGGAAGATCTTAAAGTATCGGTGGAAGAAGGAGTGCTTACCATTTCCTCGGAAAAAGAAAGCTCGAACGAGGAAAAGAACGAAGGCTACCTGCGTAAAGAATTTGGGCACTACGCCTTCAAACGCTCCTTCACCCTGCCGGACGAAGTGGACGCAGAAAAGATCAGCGCCAAACACAAAAACGGCATTGTAAGCATTCATCTGCCCAAAACCGAAGTAAAAGTGAACCCTGCTAAAACCATCACCATATCGTAACCAAAGGTTTCATCCTTTTTAAAACGCAACTCCACCCGGGGTTGCGTTTTTTATTTTTGTACGAAAGAGTATAAATACGTGGTTTTCTTTGTTAATTTTTCTAAAAAGGGTTGATGGATATCTAACAAAATTCTTCTTTTGTCGATCGATAAAAGAAACTTTAATCAATATGGATATTATTGTAGATAACATCAGCAAGCATTTTGGCACCCAAAAGGCAGTTGACCAGGTATCCTTTCAGGTAAAAACCGGCGAGATCCTGGGATTTCTGGGTCCGAACGGGGCCGGGAAATCGACCACCATGCGTGCCATAACCTGTTACTTAACCCCTACCTCGGGCGACATTCGTGTCGGGGGATATTCCATTCACGAGAATCCGGAAGAAATTAAGCAGAATATTGGCTACTTGCCCGAATCGAATCCGCTCTATCAGGACATGCCCGTATTGGATTACCTGCGTTTTGTAGCCGAAATCCACAAAATACCGAAAGAAAAAATACCGGGCCGCATTCGCGAAATGGTGCGTACCTGCGGACTGGAAGCCGAGAAGCATAAGAAAATTGCTGAACTTTCGAAAGGATACAAACAGCGTGTCGGGCTGGCGCAGGCACTCATACACGACCCACAGGTGCTGGTGCTCGATGAGCCAACTTCCGGACTGGATCCCAACCAGATTATTGAAATCCGGGAACTGATCCGTGAAATTGGACGCGAAAAAACGGTAATCCTCAGTTCGCATATCCTGGCCGAAGTGGAGGCCACCTGCGATCGGATTCTGATTATCAACGATGGTAAAATTGTTGCCGATGGCACCTCCAGCGACTTGCGCAAGAAAGCCCAAAACAAGGAGATCCTGAAAATCACCATCGAAGATGCCGACAAGAACGATATCTTCAAAGCCCTGCAGTCGTTACAGAACACCCAAATGGTGGATATTCTTTCGCAAAGCGGCAATAGTTTTGAACTCCAAAGCAAACCGGGAACCTCGTCGCGCCGGGATGTATTCCGCCTGTGTGTAGACCGTGACTGGATGCTCACCGAAATGACCCCCACCGAAACCAAGCTCGAAGATATTTTCCGTGAATTAACCATGAACTAAAAAGCCCACACACTATGACAACTATATGGATACTTGCCAAACGCGAACTGAAGTCCTTCTTCGACTCGTTACTGGCATACATTACAATTATTGCGTTTCTGGTTTTCACCGGTCTGTTTACCTGGATCATCGGACGTACCGTTTTCCTGATGTCTGAAGCCAGCATGCAATCCTTCTTTGGGGTAGCCTACTGGGCGCTGTTTTTCTTTATTCCAGCACTTACTATGAAACTCATTGCCGAGGAACACAGCAGCGGCACCCTGGAACTGATCCTCACCAAACCTATTTCGGAACGACAATTGGTACTGGGTAAGTTTCTGGCGGTATTTATTCTGATCGCCCTGTCGCTGATGCTGACGCTCCCCTATTACATTACCATTGCATCCATCGGGCCTATTGACCACGGCGCAACCACTCTGGGATACCTGGGACTGCTGCTGATGAGCGCCGCATACATTGGTATTGGAATTTTTGCCAGCAGCCTCACCAGCAATCAAATCGTATCGTTTTTACTGGCACTGTTCATCGGAATATTTTTCCACCTGCTGTTCGAACTCATTGCTCGCTATTTTCCGGGGGCGATTGGCAACACATTAAGCTACTTAAGTCTTTCGACCCATTACGAATCTATTACGCGGGGGGTTGTCGACAGTCGTGATATCATTTACTTCCTGGCTGTTGTCTTCCTAAGCCTCTTTGGCGCTCAAATGGCCATCAGCCGTAGAAATTATACCAACTAACACTTTTATCAGGAACATTATGAAGTCAAGAAAGAACATTACTTTATATAGCCTGCTGGTGGTTGGCGTAGCCATTTTAGTTGGCTACCTGTCGAACCAATTATCGGTACGGCTCGATTTTACCGAAGACCACCGGTTTACCCTCAGCGATGCCACACGCGACCTGCTGCAGGAGCTGGAAGAACCCATCACCATCACCGCCTACTTCTCGGACAATCTGCCCCCCCAATTGCTGCAGATTAAACGCGAATTCCAGGATCTGCTCACCGAATATTCGCGTAGCGCCAAAGGCAATCTGGAATACGAATTTGTGGATCCCCTTAAAGATGAAAACATTCAAGCCGTAGCTTCTCGCGACGGGGTAAACCCCATTCAGTTGCAGGTTGAGGAGAAAGACCAGGTGAAAGCCCAGGTAGCCTATATGGGCGCAGTGATTCAGCTGGGCGAAGAAACCGAAGCCATTCCCATGATTAGTGCCATTCAGGGTTTGGAGTATAAAATATCGTCGTCCATTAAGAAACTGGCTGTTACTGAAAAACCGTTGGTGGGCTTTGTACAAGGACACGGCGAAGCAAGTTTTGGTGAAATCTGGGAGGCCAAACAGGCACTCGACGTATTGAACAAAACCGAACTGGTGAACCTGTCGGATAGCTCGCTGGATGTAAACAAATACAACACCCTGGTATTCTTGGGGCCGAAAGATTCCCTTAGCGGCTACGAACTGGCGCGGGTTGATGCCTACATCCAACGCGGAGGCCGCATACTGGCAGCCCTTGATCGTTCTGACGCCGATTTAACCACCGAACAATTTACCCACCCGGTAAACACTGGTTTGGAACAGCTGCTGGCCAGCCGTGGCATAGCAGTTAACGACCATTTGGTAACCGACCTCAACTGCCAGCGCGGATTGATACAACCCCGTCCCGGCTACATTATGCAGGTTACCATACCATATTACATCATTGCCAAGAACTTCGAGGACCACCCCATTTCTTCCGGACTCGAACAGGTTATGTTCAGCTTTGCCAGCTCGGTCGATTTTCGTGGTGATAGTACGGTGAAATTTATGCCCCTGATTGAATCTTCGGAACATTCCGGGTCGCAATCCACAACCGTACAAATAGATATTACCAGCCAGTATACACCGGCAGAATTCCCCCTGAGCCACCTCACCCTGGCCGCCGCCCTCGAAGGCAGCTTTCAGGGAAGTGCCCCCACCCGTATGGTTATTGTTGGTGACGGCGACTTTGCCAAACCCGGACAACGCGGACAACAAGTGAACCCTGACAACGTGAATCTTCTGGTAAATGCGATCGATTGGCTTTCGGACGATACCGGTCTGATACAACTGCGTACCCAGGGAGCCACCGCACGCCCACTCGATGATATTGAAGAAGGCAAACGCACCTTCCTGAAATACCTCAACTTCCTGTTGCCTGTTGTTCTGGCTCTGATTTATGGAATTATCCGTTTCCAACGTAACCGCATGATTCGATTGAAAAGAAAGGAGGCCGGCTATGTCTACTAAAACAAACATCAAGAAACTCAGCATTGCATTTGGCGTACTACTGGCATTAAGCGCCCTGGTACTGATCCGAAACAACAGCAAATCGGAGGCAAGCCGAAACCGAACCTTTCAAAGTGAACTTTGCGATTTCGACTCCTCCAAAGTAAGTGATATCACCATCTATCCTAAAAGAAAGGGGGAGGCAATACAACTGCACCGGCAGAATTCGGACTGGTATGTTACCATTAACAACCAGCAGTATGCGGCCGACCAGGGAACCATCAGCAACATGCTGGCGCTGCTTATGCACTTGCGGGCCACGCGCATTGCTGCCACCGATAAGTCGAAATGGGAAAAATACGAGGTTACCGATTCGCTTGCACTGCGTGTGGAACTGAAAGCCGGTTCCAAGACCGTGGCCGACCTGATGATGGGTAAATTCAGCTATCAGCAACCAAAGAACACCGATCAAAACCCCTATGCGCAGCGGCAAATGGGTAAAATGACCAGTTACCTGCGCCTGAACGGAAAAAAGAAGGTATTTGCCACCGATGGCCTTCTGTCCATGACTTTCAACCGTCAGGCCGACGATTTCAGAAACCACAAAATTCTAGCCACCCAAAAACAGCAATTGGATCATATTGAAGTGACCTTGCCGGGCGAAAGCTATGAACTCAAAAAAGAGGGGCTCAACTGGATACTCGATGGGCAAAAGGTTGACAGCCTGCAAATGGAAAGCTATTTGTCCGGATTGGAATACCTGAGCAGCGGGAAATTTATCGATAAAAATGCCCTTCCGAATCAAACCGTAACGCACAAACTCATTCTCCATGGCAAAGCACTCAGCGCACCCGTTGAAGTGCAGGTTTTTGCCGCCGACACCGCCGTAGTTGGTATGGTATCGTCGCAAAACAAAGGCAACTGCTTTAATACCAAGGAAACCAACCTCATGGAGAAATTGTTCAAAACCCAAGCCTATTTCCACCAAAGCATACAATAGAAAGAGTGTCTTACAGGTTAACTAAAGGCGCCCAGTTGGGGCGCCTTTTTATTTCTTGTCCGGAATAATTTTCAAATATTCCTTTACGAACCAAATTACGATTGCCGAACTGAGATCCTTCGGTCAGACGTGTCGTTGGATCTCTTAAAGTAGCAGTACTGGGAAAGTCTTACCATCCTAACAGTAAATTCTTAACACAGGTATCATCTTGCTCTATCTTAACCAAACCTGCCAATACCTTCGCCCTACGTTGCATACATAAGAGCACAACAAAGTATTTGGTTTCATAACGCGTTTCAACCACCCCATCGCATCCCGGATTAACGTATATGAACTTATACAACTCTTCTTTATAGGTCATAATCAGGTCGCTTGCAGTACGAACGGACCGATGTGGGATGTGCTTTAAAACCGTTCCCTTCCCTAATTTGGATATTTTGCCTTGATATAGGACTAAAGACCACACAGCAGAGCTGCTAAAGATCCACTAATACACATTCAACCACCGGTACCTTCGGGTGGTTTCGCCTAATTGTACTGCCAATAGGATTTCGTGCGAACCATAGTTGGTTTTCCGTATCTTGGACAAGGTCATATCAAACGCATAGGCAAAAAAGTAACGATCGAGTTGAAGCCCTCCCAGCAGGGACAGGGTATTTCCTGTTTTGTACGATAATCCGCCCCAATATTCCTGATTAATTATGCCTTTCACACTAATATCCAGTTGATTTTGAGAACGATTGACTTCAGATAATTTGATAAGCATGCCCGGCTCAAAAACCAGGTTTCGGTTATACGAATATTTATACCCCCCCATAAAATAATGCAGCCGTCCAATACCGTAATTTTCTTCAATGGATCCGCCCCACTGCACCGACGATTTGGAAACATTATGTACCGAATACCCGGCATAGTAATCTTTTGCGGAAAGATATGCCCCGAAATTAAAATCCAGAATCCAGCGGCGGGTTTTATCGCCCAACAGCAAGACATCCGCCTGCTCGTCGGAAAGTACAATTTCCGATGAATTTAACCCCAAATTGGACAGTACAGGCGACAAGCCAAAGGAAAGCTGCTGGCTACCCATCTTCATATGAAAGGCATAGGTGGCATTCATGCCGGTATGCGTAAGGGTACCGTATTTCTCATTAAACAATTGCACGCCGGTACCTACTGTACCGGGTTTAAACAACTTCAATTTCCGTCGAATGTTCCGTCGTGGCCTTCGGTTTTGTTGAAATATCCGGGTATCGAAAGTTACGGTGTGAAATTTGGGCGCCCCTTTAAACCCCACCCATTGCTCGTAGGCTGTCATCTTAACCACCGAAATATTCTCACTTCCTGCTACCGCCGGATTGAACAAATACTTATTAAACGTAAACTGGCTGTACAAGGGTTGTTGCTGGGCAAACACCCTGCTGCCTGTAAGCAGCACCAACACTAGTATTTGGATGTAAGTTCGGTTCATTTGGATGTGTACGTGCGTCGGCCCTTCGGTTTTCAAGGCATGAAAATAATACAATTTGCCCTGATTACCTTACAATAGTAACCGTTCCCTTTATGGGTTTCATTCCCTCCGCTTTAAAATCGATGATATAATAATAGGTGTCCATGGGCAACTCTTTACCCCGATAGGTTCCATCCCAATCGTTGGCATATCCGCCAGTGCAATGGTAGATCAAGGTACCCGTGCGGTTAAATATGCTGATCTCGGTATCGGGGAAAAGGTCGATATTTTTTATTTCCCATTTGTCGTGCACATCGTCTCCATTGGGGGTAAAGGTGTTGGTAATTTCTTTAAAAAGTTTATTGGGATCACATTCACCCACAAAAAGGGTATCGCTTCCGGTACAATTGTAGTCGTTGGTGACCATAACCCAAATTTGGCCGGCATTGGCGTATATCTGCTGCGATGCCCCCCTGTTTCCGGTTGACCACTCATAGCGACGAAACTCCGGAAGATCAATGATATACATTTCGTCGGCACAAAGGGTTGTGTCCCTGCCCAAATCCACTTCCGGGCTCCGATGTACAGTTACGTTTACGGTATCATTCGTCCGACACCCCTTGTCGTCCAACATTTCCAGACAAATGGTCTCAGTTGTACTGGCCCGGTAATCTATAGCCACGCTACCATTCTGCCATACCTGCGAAACAAAACCTGCAGGTACTGTAAAGGTATGGCTTTCACCTTCGCACAAATCAACATCTGCTCCCAGATCGATATCCGGTGCTGAAACGAATACTGCTTCTTCGCGAACCGTACTTTGGCAGCCAAAAGCATCCGACGCCCATACGTATATCGAATAGATACCTTGTTGAACGTTCCAGTCCATTGTCATCACATCGCCTTGCTGATCCTCAATGCCAAGAGCCGGCACTTTCCAGATATGTGTAATACCATTCAAAGGGTTCATGGTATAAACTCGTTCATCTCCCTTACATATCACCTCCAGATAATTCTGAGCGGGATCCTGTACCTGTATCTCTCCAACGGCAGGTATGGGATGATTCACCGCATAGATATCCATCCAATTGCCTACACATCCGGTTACTGAATTTACTGCACGAACCCAGAACTGAATTGAATCTTCTCCGGGGACTGTAGGGTAAACCAAACGATACGGCACTGTATTATCCGCATAGTAAATGGTGGAACCACCATCACGCGAGAATTCCACCCCATCACCATCCGGCGTGGCGGCTTCCATTTCAAACTGGCTCATTCCGCAACCCTCCTGAACGGTAACGGTAATACTCAATGGTCTAACTACACGAACCGTATGTTGAACCGTCGCTGTTACGCCATCGGTTACCGTTAGGATAATCTGCTTATCGCCGGGACTGCTGTACGAAACACTTACCGGCCCTTCGCCAATAGCCGTGGCGGGGGTTGCATCCATGCCAAAATCCCAAGAATACGTGGCATTGGTTGAGGTTCCTGTCGTGGTGCTTTGGAAACTTAAAGTTTCATTTATACAACTGGTACTGCGATCCACGGTAAAATCAGGGTAGAGTCCACATCCCTGGAGATTCACCGTTATTGCCTTGGTTTCACCAACACATCCTTCCGTATTCACTTCGTATACATAGATTCGTCCGCTACCATCGTTAAAATCTACGGAGATGGAATTCACCCCTACCCCGGAAGTATCTGTGGTGAGTGCAGCACTGGAAGGAATTCTCCAATAGTATTTTGAACCGACCGCTCCGTTTACGGTAAAGATTTCTCCGGTTGCATGGCATGCCGGTGAAGTATTACCGGTTATTTCCGAAGTAACAGGTATAGGTAGTACTGTCACGGTAAAAGCTGCAGTACTTTCATTATCCGATTCATCTTTTACGCGGTAGGTAACCCGGGAAACACCGGGGCTGAAATGCATTCCGCTGGCATCATTACTTCCGGTAGCCATGGTAGCTCCTGTAATGGTATAACTTACCTCCAGGGTTGCCGGGTCGGAACAATTATCCGTAAAACTCGTGGGCGCAATGCCTCCAACCACAGCTCCCGAAGCATCGTCCGCACATACGGTCAAGTCAGCAGGAACAGTCAGTTCCGGATTTTCATTGTCCGGAGCTACAGTGATGGTGAAGCTACAAGTGCTCGCATTGCCCGCTGCATCGGTAGCCGAATAGCTGATGGTGGTGACCCCTGCCGGGAAACGATCGCCCGAGTTCAGGCCGCTGCCATCGGTGCGTACGGGAATAATGGCTCCGTCGCAGTTGTCGGTAGCCGTGGGGGCGGTAAAAGTTACGATAGCGCCACAACTGCCGGCGTCCATGGCCACACTCCGGTTGGCCGGACAGCCGCTGATTGCCGGTGCCTGGGCATCGGGAGCTACGGTGATGGTGAAGCTACAAGTGCTCGCATTGCCCGCTGCATCGGTAGCCGAATAGCTGATGGTGGTGACCCCTGCCGGGAAACGATCGCCCGAGTTCAGGCCACTGCCATCGGTGCGTA
>QKEH01000067.1 GCA_003252385.1 Bacteroidota bacterium
AGGTCAATATTTTGAATAAGCAGCAAATGTAACATTTATTTGGGAAGGGGGAGGGGAAGGAGATATTCATTTTGGACCGGAGAGCTGCTTTGAGCAGAACGGTTCGGCGAACGTCATTTTTGGCCTGCCCTGTTCACGGTGTATACAGCCTGCTACGGAAAGCTATCAAAACAAAGTACCGCAAAGGGCTATGCCCGCTTACTGAAACCCGACAGCCGGTTCGAAAAAGTATCGCAGGTCAACTATGGAATAAAAAAGCCGCCAGCCTGCTCCATTTTACCAAACTTTTGCTAATTTTGACCATTTAAACATTTTAGTCAACTAGTAGAATCCCGTCGGAGATATGCTGAAGACGCTGCCCAGTACGAAGCGTACAACCTATAAAACATGCCCATGAAGCCACAAACCAAACAGGATGAAATTGTAAAAGCTGCGCAAGAGCTTTTTACCACCTTTGGATTTGAGAAAACCACCATGACCGATATTGCCAAAAGAATTGGCATCTCCAAAGCTTCGTTGTACTACTACTTTAACGACAAAGAAGGGATTATCCAGCTTTTGGCCAGGCAGGAACAAGACCAGTTCATCAGCGAGATTCAGGATATCACCTCCGATATCAGCCTTACCAGCGAAAAACTACACACCTACTCTAACAAAAGAATTGAATTATTACAAAGACATTTAACCTTGAGCAGTACAAACCTGGGCACCTTTGCTTCTATACGAACCCTTTTCAGTTCCATACTTCACGAGTTCAGGCAACGGGAAACGGCTCTGGTTACCGACATTCTTAAAAATGGCATCGCCCGGCAGGAAATACGCGCACTGGATGCGCCCACTTATGCCGAACTCTTCCTGGAAGTTCTGCGCGGCTTTCGGAAAAATGCATTTTATAATTCGGAGAAGAACGAAGCGATAAAAATACCGGCTTCCGAGCTGGAGCGCATCAAACAGCAATCGGCATTATTCGTCGAAATATTTACTAACGGAATTTCAAAATAGAACATGATATCCCAGTTAAAACTTTCAGTCCTTCCGACACTACTCTTGCTTCTTATGTGCTGTGGCAGCCCTACTTCGCATGCGCAGGTAATGAAGAGTATCAATCTGGACAGCTGTGTGGAACAGGCCGTAAAAAACCACCCGTTGCAATCGCATGCCCAAATTGTTGAAGCGATTGGCGACAATACGCTGAAACAAGCCAATGCAAGCAGTTTTCCACAACTCACAGTGGTCTCCAAAGCCACCTTTCAGTCGGAGGTTACCGAACTCAATTTCAGCGTGCCGGGCATACATTCTACTGCTTTCCCCAAAGACAATTACAGCTTTGGCATTCAGCTAAACCAGGTATTGTACGATTTCGGAAGACTGGCACAATATAAGGCTACGGTACGTTCGCAGGTGAATTCCGACCGTCAGAAAAACACCGTCGATTTGTATGAAGTACGCTCCCAAATTGTGCAACAATATGGCAGTGTATTGGTTGCACGCACCAATATCCAAATATTGCTTTCGTATCTGGACAACCTTAAAAAGAAGTATGTCGATGTACAATCGCAGGTCGACAACGGAGTAACGCTGCAGAGCACCCTGGATGTGCTGTTTGTTGAAATCGAAAAAACCCAACAACAGTTGATTGAGGCAAACCATGCCTGCCAGTCCCAGGTACAGATTTTAGCACTGTACACCTCGACCGATATCGATACCACCACGGCATTTAAACCCCTAAGCGAATCGGCCCTGTATGCGTCCCACGATACCGTAATACGCCCTGAACTGACGCTGTTTGCCGAACAGATCGATTTGTTGGATGCAAAAATTAAACTGGAAAACCGGAAGAAACTGCCTCTTCTATATGTCTATGGCGAGGGAGCTTACGGGCGTCCGGGATACAATTTCCTGAACCAGGATTTGCGTTTGTACGGTATCGCAGGTATCGGGATCAGCTGGAATCTGAACAACCTTTACACCAACTCGCTTAGCGAACAAAACCTGGCCATTGGCAAGAATATGGTCGAAGAGCAAAAAGCCCTATTTGAGCTGCAGCAGAATAAGGAACTCATAAAACAACGTAACGAAATGGATAAGCTGATACAGCTTATTGAAAACGATACTTCCATTATTGAAAAGCGCAAAGCCATTGTGAACACCTTTGCCGACCAAATGAATAACGGTATTATTGCCCCTACCGAGTATATAGCTCAGCTTTATTCCCTGAAACAAGCCGAACTCAGCGCATCCATCCACGAAATACAGCTACAACTGGCCACAATAAATTTTAACATCACATCAGGAACACAATAATAATCAGACGTATGAAAACCAAAGGGAATCAGAAGAAGAAGGTAAAGGCAAAAAGCAAACTACTAGTTTTTATCCTCCTGGGTGTTGGCATCTTGGGCGGTATTCTGGCCTACCTGCATTCACTGCGATACGAAACCACCGACGATGCTCAGATGGACACCGACATCACCTCGGTATCCTCCCGTATAACGGGTTTTATTGCCGAAGTGTATTTCGAGGACAATGCCGTCGTTCAGGCCGGAGATACCCTCCTAATCCTAGACGACAGGGAGCTGGTGCTTAAAGAAGCACAGGCAGAAACTGCACTCGAAAATGCACTGGCCTTGCTGGGATCCACGCGCGAAAATACCCACTCCGTAGAACAAGCCGGTGGTACCGGAAGCCTGCGAACCGAGGAATTGCGCATACGTTTGGAAAATTCAAAGAAAGACCTGGAACGGTATAAGAAAATGTGCTCCAGTGGTTCGGCAACCCAACAACAGCTCGATAAAATCCGCACCGAAAAGGAAACGCTCGAAAAACAGTTGGAAGCCTCCCTGCTTTCCGAAAAAGAACTGCACTCGAAAATTGGTGCTGCCACCCAACAAATTTCGGTCTCCGAAACCTTGGTCAAACAGCGGCGTCTCGAACTCGAATATGCCCAACTCAACCATTCGTATGCCTATATCACCGCTCCTTTTAACGGGGTGGTTTCGAAAAAAAATGCCGTGAAAGGCCAGCTCATCCAGACCGGCCAACCGCTTTGTGCCATCATTGCCACCGATAACGTATGGGTAACTGCCAATTTTAAAGAAACCCAGTTGAGAAATATCCGGGAAGGCATGAAGGTCAACGTAAAAATTGATGCCTTCCCGGATAAAGAGCTGGAAGGAAAAATTGCTTCCTTTTCCTCCGCTACCGGCTCAAAATTTTCACTGATCCCCCCCGACAATGCCAGCGGCAACTATGTAAAGGTAGTGCAACGCGTTCCCGTGCACATCGATTTGGACAAAACCAACCCGATCTACCCGCGGATAAAGCCAGGGATGAATGTTTCCGTGAAGGTAATCTTGTAGCAGGTCAGCATGGCAAAAATCAGTTTCGAAAAAATAGTTGTAGTGGTCACTGTAGTGGTGGGATCGATGCTTCAACTGATCGACTCCTCCATTGTGAACGTCTCGCTCACTCAAATGATGGGCAATCTGGGTGCCACCCTGGGCGATATCAGTTGGGTGGTAACCGGTTATACCACCTCTACCATCATTATGATAACCCTATCGGGTTGGCTGAGTGCCAAGCTGGGACGCAAAACCTATTTTACCGCCTCCATCATTTTGTTTACCCTAGCCTCAGTATTTTGCGGTTTGTCCACATCGGTCAATCAGTTAATCCTGTTCAGAATTATTCAGGGAATAGGAGGCGGAGGGCTGCTTACCACCGCGCAGGCCATACTGATTGACACCTTTCCCCGGGAAGAACTTGGAACGGCCAATGCCATATTTGGTGTGGGGCTTATCATTGGGCCTTCCATTGGCCCCACTCTGGGAGGGTATCTGACCGACCACCTTTCGTGGCACTGGATATTTTTTGTTAACATACCCGTGGGTATAATAGCCGCCCTACTCTCCATCTTGTACATTAAGGATTCGCCACACGAACTAAAAACAGGGAAAATGGACTGGCTGGCCTTACTCACGCTAATACTTACCATTGGCTCCCTGCAAATTATTTTGGAAAAGGGGTACGAGAAAGACTGGTACGAATCGGCATTTATTACTTCCCTGACTCTAATATCGGTAGTTGCCGGGCTTTTCTTTATTTACCGTCAACTCCATGTGGAAAGCCCGATTGTGAACCTGCGCCTGCTCAAAAACAGGCAGTATGCCATTGGTACCGGATTTGGTTTTGTGCAGGGTATCGGATTGTATGCTTCCATATTCATTATTCCGGTATTTTGCCAAAGTATGCTTGGATACAATGCGAAGGATACCGGCCTGCTCATGCTCCCCGGAAGCATTGCCGCCGGCCTGATGATGCCGGTGATTGCTGCCGTGATGAAAAAAACAAAAATTTCGGCCATTATGCTGGCTGCCATTGGATTTGTGCTATTCATTATTTTTGTGTGGTCGCTTTCGGACATGACAACCAGCACCAGTGCTTCATCCTTCTTTTGGCCGCTGATTTTGCGAGGAGCCGGATTGGGCCTGCTGTTCATCCCATTGCTCACTATAACCATCTATCCGCTTCATAACAAAGATATTCCTCAGGCTACCGCTTTTAATAACATGGTTCGCCAGTTGGGTGGCGCATTTGGTATTGCCATGGCTACTACCTATCTGAGCATTCGCAGTGTGTTTCATTACAGCAAACTCAGCGAGCATGTTTCCATGTATAATCCAACGGTATCCAACCGGTTTGCCCAATACGTACAAGGCTTTGTATCCAAAGGCAGCGACTTGGTTTCGGCTCAGTCGAAAGCAGCCCTGGCCCTAAAAGGCAGCCTGATGAAACAGGCGTTGGTACTTACCTACAATGATGTATTTCTGATTGTGGGCGTATTTTTTGCGGCATGTATTCCCTTTTTGTTACTTTTTAAATTGAAGGATAAGAACCTGGAAAAGGTCGAGCAGAAAATTGAACAACATTTGATAGATTGAACGCTCAGCTGCTTAAATAGCCTCCCCCCTGACAGGCTGAATGGGGACATCGGGTAATTAGTCGCTTTATCCCAGATTAAGCATTAGAAATACTAATGGCTGATTTACAATATGTTTTTAATGCATAGCATTAGAGATTCCAGAAAGTAGAACTCGTGCAATCATTTATCTGTAAGCCTTCCAGGCGTATCCTATGTATAATTTTCTCCAATTGCGTAATTTGGGTTTATATGCCTTTGCGAACAAGTAAATTTTATGTTCTTTTACTACGGAAAATTTTGATTGTCTAGAACGTGATAATTTATAAATTACAATTCCTCACGGAGATATTGATTAACACATACTTTTGGAAATGAGGTATACCATACGATTTGTATATGAAAATAATTCAAATTTTTATTCTGGGA
>QKEH01000084.1 GCA_003252385.1 Bacteroidota bacterium
CCCCAAAATCCATTGCTGTTGGCATAGCTAGCCGTTTCATATTTTTTGGCAAATTCCTCCGGTACAAAAATGTTCCAGTTGACGACATAGGTATCAATCCCCCGGTTTTTGGCCATTAAAAAAAGTTGCTTCCAGAAGGCCTGCCATTCGGCCATTTCATCATCGAAAAACGGCGAAGCTTCGGGAAACTTTTCCGACTTTACCATATACATGCAGGGGTGCAAACTCCATAGGGTAAGGGTATTGAATTTATTTTCCACCATCATATCCAGAAAGGCTTCCCAGAATTTTAAATCGCGACAGGTTTCGGAATGTAACTCCAGATTTTTGCCGCTTCGATACGAATACCAGGGCAGATTAAATTTTATGGCACGGAACGGATAGTGGGCGGAAACACGTTTCTCCCTGATTTTCGTCCAGGGGGTGCCGTGTTTAAGTTCGTCCGTAATGTACAACAAGCCATAGAGAAGCCCGCGATATCCTTCGGAACGAAGCACCAACTGCTTGCCCTTTTTCTCCAGAGTGTAACCGTCATTGGGCTCATCGGTCTTTTGGGGAAATACTTGTACCACCAGATCTGCTTTTTTGGGATCGGCGCAGGTAGTATCGAGCCTTTTTCGATGCACCAGGAGTTGCTCCTTAAGTTTGGTAAGCGGGTAGCTGAGGCTGGACTCAGAACCTTCCGGCAGGCGCAGGATAATGGGTTGCAGGCTTTCCGGGTGGCAGGCTGCCAGTATACTGAATAGAAACAGGTTGAAGAGAATTTTAGACATCTGCTGACTATGGGTTTTACTTAAACATCCTCTCTGGAATGTATTGCAAGATAGTTTAATCCATATACAATCTTTCTTCCTCTTACCAGAAGTACTAAAACACTGGGGTTGTTTCTTCATAAAATCATCCTTCCCAAAGCAGATGTACCTAATAAATCTTGTCATAAATGGCATTCTTTCCGAACCGCAACGTGAAATGAATCACCCCTAAGCAGAACTCATTCTTGGCGAAGCTGTTCATACAGCACCTGGTTTATTGAAGAATTAAGAACAGGATTCCAAATGCTCTGAAATCCTGAGTGTAAGACCGGATTAGCAGTATTTATAATTCGTTAAATGGAAGAAAAGATCCTATGATATGAAGCTGTCCGGTTTGCTGAATTTTTCATTTCAATCTTTCAATACTATCTTCAAAGACCCAATTTACACTTCCATGTGCACCAACCCTATTCTGACTCCACCATCCAACCTTTTCCAACGCCTCCGTTTCCTGGGACCCTCTTTAATCCTTACTGCCGGCATTGTGGGCTCCGGCGAGCTGATTATGACTACCACCCTGGGAGCCAAGGCGGGTTTTACCGCCTTATGGGTCATTCTTCTCAGCTGTCTGTTTAAGGTTACGGTTCAGTTGGAATTTGGCAAGCATGCCATCAGTTCGGGGGAAACCAGTTTACAGGCGTTTAACCGCTTCAGAGGGCCGCGCTTCCACGGTGTATCGTGGAGTATTTGGGTTTGGCTGCTGATAAAAACTTTTCAAATGATTCAATACGGTGGCATTGTGGGTGGTGTGGCGCTGATTTTTACCCTGGTATTTCCGGGAACTTCTAACGTTTTTTGGGTTATGGGGGTTTGCCTTTCGGTGCTGTTGCTGGTGTATTTTGGCCGGTATGGAGTGGTGGAGAAAACCTCGGTGGCACTCATAGCTGCATTCAGTCTGTTTACCATCGTTTGTGTGTTTATGCTCAGGCATACGCCTTACCGGGTTACCTGGAGCCAACTGGCCGGCGGTCTTAATTTTAGGCTTCCGGCAGGAAGTGTCGGCGTTGCCCTGGCCGCCTTTGGACTTACCGGTGTAAGTGCCGACGAAGTGATCACCTACCCCTATTGGTGCCTCGAAAAAGGGTATACACGTTATACCGGCCTATACGACGGCACTGCGGCATGGCATCAACGTGCCCGGGGGTGGATACGCGTGATGTACCTCGATGGTATTATTTCCATGATCATTTATACCTTGGCTACTTCTGCTTTTTATATTTTGGGGGCTGCTATTCTGCACTCGCAAGGCCTGATCCCTGCCGGTTACGAACTAATACAAACCCTTTCGTGCCTCTATACCGACATACTGGGCCCCCGCGCCATGTGGGTGTTTTTGGCAGGTGCTTTTATGACGCTCTATTCCACCCTCTTTGTTGCCTGTGCTTCGGCCGCCCGAATGTATACCGATGCCGTGAGTATATTTGCCCGTTTCAACTATAGCGACAGCCGGCTGCGCATGCGATGGATACGGATCTTTGCCTGCATTCTTCCCGTGCTGTGGGGAGGACTGTACCTGTTTTTTAAATCGCCGGTGGTTATGGTGATGATGGGCGGAATAGCACTGATCGTCCTGCTCCTGCTTGTTGCCTTTGCAGCCTTACTTTTCCGATATTCCTGGTTGAAGCCGGAACTAAAACCTGGTAAACTCTACGATTTCTTTCTGTGGATTAGTGTTTTAACCATTTTAGGGCTTGTTGTTTATACCCTTTTCGGTTTATAGTTGCAACGTCAGTCGCATTATAAAACGGTATCGTGCGTCCAGTGCATGATGCCATCCTGTTCCAGAAAATCCTTTAGAACTGGTTATGCCCAACCTGTTCTAGGAAATTTTTGTTGTTAGGGATCATTCAACTTATCCCATAATTCCGTAAATTTAATTGGCTCACCTACGCCCGATTGATCCCGCAGCCTAACTGTTAAGGAGTATGAAATCCATGCTTGTCCGGCTGGCTCTTCCCATTGTATTGAGCATAAGCCAATTGTACGCTTCGAATAAAATTCCGTTCGAACGGCTTAATTCCGACGAGGGACTGAGCCTGGTGAAGGACATCTACCGCGACACCAATAGCTTTTTATGGCTGGCTACCGGTGGCTTTGGTTTAATACGTTACGATTCCTACGAAATGAAATCCTACAGCCACCGTTCGGATGATTCGGACAATACCTTGCTGGATAATATCACCAAGTTATACGAAGATTCACACGGGTTATTCTGGATTGCCAGCTATGGAGGATTAGACCGGTTTGATCGTGAAACCGAAACTTTTACCGAATACATTCGACCGGAATACGATTCGTCCGATTTTACCACTACCCGGGTAAACGATATGGTAGAAGATGCCAAAGGAGATTTATGGATCGCCTCAGGAAATGGATTGTATCGTTACAACCGACAACTGGATACCTTTCTTCTCTGCACAAGAGCGAAAATTCCAGGCGGAAGAAGCAATTTTCAATCCCTTGCCATTGATGCCGGCGGAAACCTGTGGCTGAGTACTTATGCAGATATTATCTACTGTTTCCACCCATCCACTGGCGAATTGGAGCCCCATCCTCTCCGGATAAATACAGGGCAGACTATACATTCGATGAAGCTGTTTATTGATGCCGATCAATACATTTGGATTGCGTTGGAGCGCTATGGTGTGGCCATATACCATCCGGAAACCAAAAAAACCACTTATATCACCCAAAAAGACAACTCAACGGGGTTAAACAACAACACCATTATGGATATTGAAGAGTTTACTCCGGGCCTGATTTATCTGGCCACCGATCAGGGTGGCATCAACATCTACAACAAAAAAAGCGGCACATTCAGTTATATCAGCTCGAAGAACAAAAATGCGGGCAACCTGACCTCAGATGGCATATATTGTCTCTACCAGGATACCGAACACATTTTATGGATTGGCACCTCAAGGGGAGGGGTAAACTATTACAATCCCAAAAAGTATCGTTTTAATAATTTGTTCGAAGAGAACAACGTTCGGCACTATTACTCATTAAATGCCAGTATAACCCATGGAATTGTCGGGAATTTTTTTGAAGATTCCAAAGGGCTAATCTGGATAGGCACCAACGGAGGAGGTATTAATATCTTTGATCGAGCAACCGGGTCGATCCGGGAACTTTCAACTAAAAACACCGGTTTGCCCAATGATATTGTCAGCTCAATATCGGAAGACAGCCAGGGTACAATCTGGATCACCTGTTGGCCCGATGTCATTACACGGTATCTACCTGACGAAAATCGTTTTGTACCCTACCATCCAAAACTTGAAAAACCCATTCATAATGTGCACGACATAGAGTGGTCTGTGATGATTGACCAGAAAGATCGTGTGTGGATTAACTATGCCGAGGGGCATATTGCAATTTTCGACAAAACGGGCAAGGAACTCACTCGCAGAGAGGTTTCACCTGATCCACAGCACTATTTTAGTCGTTCAACTTATATAAACAATCTGAATTCCTATTTCTCGGTTGTCCCCGACGGGATCGTTCGTCTGGATGAGGAAACACTCAGTTTTAAGACATATATAGAAAAAAAACGGGTGGTCTGCTTCAGTCGCGATAATCGGGGTAATTTCTGGGTTGGAACTCTCGAAGACGGTTTGTTCGAGTACGACCCGGCCGGGCAGCAAATGGCTCATTATTCCACAGAAAATGGACTTTCGAATAATACCATTTATTCCATAGAATGTTCCCCTACGGGCACCGTTTGGATAGCCACCAACAACGGGTTAAATGAGCTCAATCCTGCAACGTCACAAATATTTCAATACTTTGAATCTGATGGCTTGCAGAGCAATCAGTATTTTATTCAGTCTTCGCTCCGCACCCGTGATGGACAACTGTATTTTGGAGGTCTGGAAGGTGTTGACTTTTTTTACCCGCAAAAAATTAAGCGCAATGACTTTCTGCCCAAAAGCCACCTTATCAAAGTTGAAGTAATCGATAACAACGGCATGGTGCAGAATATTACCAGTCAATCTTTCGGGAAATCGTCCAAAGACCAGCTTCATCTGTCCTGGAAAGAGAACATGCTGGTATTCAACTTTTTTGCCATTAACTATACCTATCAGGAAAAAACACTATATAAGTATTGTTTATTGGGAAGCGAACCCGATGAATGGATCGAAACACCCAGCCGACAGGCCACCTATACCAACCTAAAACCTGGAACCTATACGTTTAAAGTAATTGCATGCAATAACGATGCGGTTTGGAATACGCAGGGCGATGAATTTAGTTTTATAATAGATGCCCCCTTCTGGCAAAGAACCTGGTTTTATGCAATATGTCTGTTCTTTCTGATCGTCTGCTTTTATATGGCCATCCGTTTACGATCCAGGGTGTTACTGCGCGATAAAGAAATACTCAAACAACGTGTCGCCGAGAGAACCATGGTTATTGAAGAACAAAAAAGCAAGTTACTACAGAATCAGGCCGAACTGGAATTGCACCGCGACAAGCAGCTTGAGGATCTAGTCCAGGAACGAACAATTGAATTGGAAGCAGCAAGAATAAAAGCCGAAAACTCCGACCGCCTGAAATCGGCTTTTCTGGCTAATATGAGCCATGAAATACGCACCCCGATGAATGCAATTGTAGGGTTTGCCACCTTATTGGACGATCCCAATTTCAGCGATTCGGAACATACCAGCTTTGTTAAAACGATTATTGCGAATTCCAATGTACTCTTAGTGCTGATTGAGGATATTCTGGACTTTTCCCTTATTGAAGCCAACCAGTTGCCCATCTCAATAAAAACCTTCAATTTAACAGACATCATTCACGATGTGTATAATTCGCAGGCTATTAATCTTATCGACAAACCGGTTTCGATGAGCGTAGAACACCAGGATGCCATCCCCAGCCTGATTGTAAATTCCGACCCGGGCCGGATTCGTCAGATACTTAACAACCTGGTTAATAACGCCATTAAATTTACCGAACAGGGATTTATTAAAATTGGAACCCAAATAACCGAAGGGCAATTACGTATCTATGTTCAAGACACTGGTATCGGAATT
>QKEH01000100.1 GCA_003252385.1 Bacteroidota bacterium
GATACCATCAGGGTCTCGTTGCTCAAGGTAGGAGCTACAATCAAAAAAACGAAAAGGCGGATTTTCTACCAGTTTTCAAAGGCATTCACTCACCAGGAATTACTCCGGGAACTTTTGCTCCAATAAGGCGGATGCACAATCCCCCATGGGATAGGTATGCCTTGACGTAAAAAAAACACAAAATGCATCGGTTGGCAGTTATATCCATGCCAATAATTGCCCGCTAATTTGACTTTTCGTACCTGCTTTTGATGAAAAATGATATCGGATTTGCTCATGAGCTAAAACACTGCGTCAAATCATCGCTATTCATCAGCCTATGAATAATGTGGGTTAAAATCACTTGATATTAATAACAGTCCATGCGCTGGGAAAATACTACTGTCAAATGAACCGGAGATACTTTCTGTGCCTATCTTATGCATGTATTGCATGCGGGAGGTTGTTGTGGTTCATTTTTTGGACACGAGGTTCCGGGTGCAGCAAAATGCATGCGCAGATAGCTTACCAAACGTTCGGTCAAAATTATGATTTTCTTATACGATGTAATGTTTGTTTTAATATATGCTGTAGGGTTGGCATAATTTTCAACCTTAGGGTTAAACCCCAGAATACGATGGAGAATATGCTACTACGAACCAGGATATCAACGGGAATTAGCGGAATTGGCGGAATAAAATATACCGAAACCCATGCTGCCAGAGCAATAAGAGTGATCAGCAGCATGGCTCGATTAAATGGGTGCACTTGATACCGAATCTGCATATAGATTATTTTTGAAACGGAAAATACGGTGCGCGAACACAATACAGCATACGCTGCCCCTATAATTCCGAAACGCGAAATAAACCAATATCCACAACCCAAAAGAACCCCGCTTGCAAGTATACTAAAATAAGTGAGTTTAGGGTAATCTACTGAAGTTGCCAAAATCATACCACTGGTACCCGATACCATATCCGCCAGGAAGGCCATGCCAATCAGCAGAACAACATACTGACCATGTCCATATTGCTGGGGTAATAAGCCAAAAATATTATCAATGTTAATCCATATTGCCAAGAGAATATAAGTGCCAATCAGGAACATATGAGTACATCCCTGGTGGTAAATTGAGAAAATATTTTTCAGATCATTATTCTTCCAACTATCCGCTAATACCACCGATGAAATTTTGGAAAGCGCCATAGAAGGTTTTAACAACAGGCTTCCCATAAAAAAAGCAATGGAATAAATACCGGTAGCTTGTAAATCAAGATATGAGGCAACCAGGTAGGTATCGATATTATTTATCACCATACCACTCACGCTCGAAAGCATTCCGAATGAAGCCAGTTTAATAATTTGGTTCCTCAGATCGTGAGTGACAAAACCCCGCACACGACTAAGGTTAAATGCCCCCTTTTTAATGATCCCGACTAACAAAAATGCTGCAGGAAGTATTAATGCTATGAGGTAGATTATTAGAAAGGTATGGAAGGAATACAACTTAAGATATACTGCAATAATATCTATAAAAACCAGGATGCGAAATAGTACCTCTTTGTAAAGTGTTCCTGCCGTGGAGGAATACAATACCTTCATCAAGTTATCGAACACATTAAAATAGAGGGTTCCAGCAATTAGCGGAATCAGGTATATACTATATTGACCAAACAAAGAATCAGCACCTCCGTTTTTATGCACCAGGCTGGGTTGTATCAGATAAAAAACAATCAGTGTTAAAACCAGTCCAACCGTCGCTATACTCATTAACAGTAGGAAATACCCGTTGTTTTTATTTTGTTTATTCCGGAAATAACTGAATAAACGGGTCGTTACCTGAGAGGTCCCCAGTCCGGAAAATTCGGCAAAAATATTCGACATTGCCACTAATAAGTTCACCAGGCCAATTTCTTCCGGCAACAATACATGGGGCATGAGAATGATTACATTCACAAACCCCAGGGCAACACCCAAATAGGAATAGATACTTCCACGAATCGATTGTTTGATAATGATCCCCACAGCGAATTCAATTGTTATTTAGTTCGATATTTGACTTGATAGCTGGTTATACAAGGCGGCAATCTGAGTACCTGACTTTTCCCAATTATAACTTTCCATTACAACCTGATGTCCCCGCTTACCCATGGATACTCGTTCCTCAGGATTGTTATACAGTCTTAAAATGACTTGCTTGAGCGATGCACAGTTACCTGCTTCAAATACCACACCGCAAGCCTCCTTTTCAACGATTACCCGTTGCGATGGACAATCACTGACGATAAGTGGAAGCCCATAATACATATATTGAAACATTTTATTCGCATACGTGGTATCGTGATGCTCATTCCGATGAAAAGGGCATATTCCTACCTTAGCCCCATAAATAAATGAAGAAGCCTCCGGGAAAGGCATATAACCGGTTAGGTCAATGTTTTTTAGGTGTAAATCCTTCACAGCTTTCTCCAGGATATGCTGTTCCGAACTACTTCCAATGATGGTAAAATAAATATCGTTATATTCCTTCAATTCATACGCCACATGAATAATATCCAAAGTACCCCTTCGTATCCCGGAGTCGCCAAAATACACCACGTAAAATTTATTACTGATCCGATCGATTACCTCCGATTTAAGTTGTATTGCGGAAAAAGTGGGGATATGTGCATAATTGGGTACAACATAAACCCGATCCGGATTTAAGTCAAACTCATTGCAGTAATAGGTTTTGGCTTCGGGGGTTACTAAAATAAGGGCATCCACTAGTGGACTTACACGGCGTTGATACGCGTGCCACTTTTTAAGTGAAACCAGGTATTTGGCTGGAAACAATTTCAAATATGGATAGTACTTCATTATCTCAGGGCGATTTTCATGATAATCAGCCACTACCTTTACGCCATATCGCTTTTGAGCACGAAGGGCAACCTCCACCAGAGGCAAGTCGTGAACATGAATTACATCGTAGCTATTCTCCTGCATAACCTGTTTCAGGTTGCGGCACCAAAAGTTGAAGTAAAAAGGAAGATCAAGTGCCAGGGCACCAATTTTATAGATAAACTTCGACTGCTGGAAACGGTATACTTTCCCGCTCATGTACTCACCAATATTCGTTTTTTTATTGGTGATGCACAGCATATCTACGCGATGTCCTCTTTTAAAAAGTTCCTGAATTTCATATTCCACCCGGCCATCAGGTGGGAAGTCTTTTTCAAGAAGCATAAGAATTTTCATGGAAGCCGTACTTTCTGTTGATTAGGCAACAAAAATAGATTTATTTGATAATACCGGTTTGATTTTTTAGCTTCCTTTTTTAACCCATTGGAGGCATAATATTCGCGTAATGCCAGAATAATGCTATTTTTGGTGCGCAATTGATAAATCAGATCAATGAAAAACTCGAAATCGATACTCATCAGCATAGGCACAGCCTTACTGCTCTTTATGATTATTAGCATAGCGTATATGTCGCCTGCGCTACAGGGAAAGCAGGTGAGTCAGCACGATATTATGCAACACATTGGTATGTCAAAAGAGATTGTGGACTTTACAAATAGCACTGGAGAAGAAACCCTTTGGACCAATTCTCAATTTGGTGGTATGCCGGCCTATCTGATTTCCTCTCAAGATAAATCAAATCTCGTAAGTCCGTTACACTATGTATTCTTACTGAATAACTGGCGTCCTGTAGGTTTTATATTTCTCTACCTTTTAGGCTTTTACATTGCCATGCTTTGTTTTGGTGTGAATCGTTGGTTGAGTATTGTGGGTGCTATGGCCTATGCCTTTTCATCCTACTTCCTGATTATAATTGTCGCAGGTCACAACTCCAAAGTTTTTGCACTTGGCTACATGCCAGCCATAATCGGGGGAATATATCTGACTTACCAGACAAAATATTTATTGGGCTCTTTGATCACTGCCGTATTTTTATCCCTTCAAATTTATATTAATCACCTGCAGATTACCTATTACACCTTTCTTATTCTGCTCATATTTGGAATTTTTCAGCTGGTACAAGCCATCCAGAATAATAGCTATAAAAAGTTCCTTATTGCAACCGGAGCGGTACTGTTAGCAAGCTTCCTTGCAGTAGGTTCCAACTTCTCGAAATTATGGACCACCTATGAATATGGAAAATATTCCATCCGCGGTAAATCGGAACTCGTACAAAGCAATGGAACTCAAACCAGCGGATTGGATAAGGATTATGCAACCGGATGGAGTTATGGTGTGGATGAAACCTTAACTCTACTGATTCCCAACTTTAAAGGAGGTGCGTCGGGAGGTGCCTTACCCGAGAATTCAAAAACATTTGAATTGCTTCAGCAGATACAAGGAACAAGTGCAGCTAAAAAAGCCATTAAACAGCTCCCAACCTATTGGGGCGATCAACCCTCCACGGCGGGACCAGTGTACGTTGGCGCTATCGTAGTTTTTCTTTTTGTTTTGGGTCTATTCCTGTTAAATAATCAAATTAAATGGTGGTTGCTCACCGTAACCCTTGTTTCCATACTTCTTTCCTGGGGGCATAATTTCCCGGGACTCACCAATTTCTTCCTAGATCATTTCCCCGGATACAACAAGTTTCGAACCGTCTCCATGATTTTAGTGATGGCTGAATTTTCGATGCCCTTGCTGGGAATACTTGCCATAAATGAGATGCTGAAAAGCCATCTTAGTCAACGGGATGTTTTACGGAAGGCATGGTATTCCTTTTATATCACCGGAGGTGTGTGTCTCTTCTTTATACTCACGGCATCTGGGATTTATCATTTTGAATCGGATGTCGATGCCCACTACTTAAAACAAGGTGCAACTGATTTTGTAAACGCGTTACAAAGCGACCGGCTCATGCTTTTGCGAAGGGATGCCTTCCGATCCTTGGTTTTCGTGGCTCTAGCCATGGGGGTGCTATGGTTATATCTAAATAAGAAAATTCGTCCCCAACAAATGATACTGGCTATGGGTGTCCTGATTTTAGTAGATTTATGGACCATTGATAAACGCTACCTGAATAACGATGATTTTATCCGAAATAAAGATTATCAACAACCCATACAACAATCCAAAGCAGATGAATTCATTCTACAACATGACGGGGGAGATCCGGATTATCGTGTTCTGAATGTATCACTAAGTACTTTTAACGATGCGACCACCTCCTACTTCCACAAATCGTTGGGGGGTTATCATGGTGCAAAAATGCGCAAGTATCAGGAACTGATCGAGTACCAGTTACAGCCCGAGATCATGCGCCTTATCAACTCGTTGCAAAAAAGTGGCAGCCTGGCCGTAGCT
>QKEH01000113.1 GCA_003252385.1 Bacteroidota bacterium
ATCAGAGAACCCATTCGGATGCCTTTTTAAGTGGGTAGTGCGCTTTGATTTTTCTTTTCATTCCAACCGGAAGAACTTTATATTACCTCCAGTAAACAATTGGACTATTGCCCAAAGCGGTATATTTCGCCAAAAGATATACGAGCTCTATACTTAGATCATGTTCGTTAAGTGTGCGCAGAGAGCGCACTTTCCTTCACTATCCTGGTGTACCCAACAGAATTTGAAGTTAGAGTTAGCACCCCCATGGCTCTCTTGCGGAACCTCATACCTTCTGTGATCTTCCAGGCAAGAAGGTTAAGTTTTAACTTTCGCATTATTTTTATTAGATTTGGTTCCACGAGATCACTCCCACTCCTGCTCATGTGCCAAACCGATCTCTATCTGCTTAGTGACCTTAACGAACTTCCTATGAGAAAAATCATTATTCCATTTGTATTTCTTACACTTAGTACGCTATACGTACAGGCTCAGGAGATGCATATTACCGGCACCATTACCCGTGCTTCCCAGGGCGATCCGCTTCCGGGAGTAACTGTTGTGGTGCAAGGAACCTCCAAAGGGGTAATTTCCGATTTTGAAGGCAGGTATTCCATAAGTGCGCCGGCCGGGTCAGTTCTTAAGTTCTCTTCGGTGGGAATGGTTCCCTTCGAAGTTACCTTGGAACAGGAAACCATGGTGAATGTGCAATTGAAAGATGACATTACCGGTCTTGATGAAGTTATTGTGGTAGGTTACGGAACGTCCAGCAAGGCCTCTTTTGTGGGCTCGGCCAGTGTAGTAAATACACCCGACATGAAAGCCCGTCCGGTTTCCAGTGTGGAAAAATCGCTGCAGGGCATGATTCCCGGATTACTAACCTCCACCCAGTCGGGAACTCCCGGTTCGGGAACCGATGTTATTCTGCGGGGTGTTGGATCCATCAATGCATCAACCGATCCGCTTTACATTGTTGACGGGGTGCCCATTGCCACCGGCGATGTGTATGCCTACCGCTTCTACACCACCAACCCACTTGCTTCGCTCGAACCTTCCGATATCGAATCGGTAACGGTACTTAAAGATGCTTCGGCTACTTCCATCTATGGCGCAAGAGCCTCTAACGGGGTTATTGTAATCACCACCCGGCAGGGCAGCGCCGGCAAAACACATTTCAACTTCAGCACCCAGCTGGGGCGTTCCCGGCGGGTTACTGACAATTTCGACGTACTCAACACCCCCGAATACAAAGAACTGGTTTACGAGCAACTGGTAAATGCCGGAGTGCCCAATTACGAAGCCTACGCCCGTATCCTCGAAATGGGCAATGAAAATACCGACTGGATGGATGAAGTATTTCGTACCGGAACCGATCAGCGATATAACCTGCAAGCCAGCGGTGGAAATAATCAGATGAACTTCTTTGTTTCGGGCAATTACCGCAACCAGCAAGGTGTTGTAATTGGTTCCGATATGGAACGTTATTCCGCACGGGCCAATATGCGATATACCGCCAATCCCTGGCTCCGGCTGGGAGTAAATTCAACCCTGAGCTATGTCGATGTTAACGGTTCATCGGGCCCCGGATTCTATTCCGACCCGGTGACTTCGGCCTATTTCATACCGCCTGTATACCCGGTGCGCACTGCCAACGGCGAATTCAATCACCACATTCCAGAGAACCTCAACTACAATGCTGTTTCCGCTACTGTGCTCGATAACGTTGGCTACGATGAAAAACGGTATCTGGGTAACTTCACCGCCGAAGCAACACCACTGGATGGTTTGGCCTACAAATTCAATGGCGGAATGGATTACTTCTACATGGGCGAGTACTTGTTCTGGAACCCCAAATCACCTTCGGGCGAAGGATACAAAGGCTACTCAGAATATGCCAGCATCGAAAGCCGACATTGGATTTTAACCCATACCCTGAACTACAAAAAGACCTTCGGTAACCACGATCTCGACCTGCTTCTGGGACAAGAGGCCCAGAAAACCAATGAATTTTCGACCCGTTTGGCCAATTCCAAATTTCCATCGGATCGTTTTGTCACTCTGGTGAACGGTGCCGATCCGCTTACGGCCAGTACCCTGCAGGAAGGCACCTCACTGGCCTCCTTCTTTACCAGTTTGGGGTATACCCTCCGGAATAAGTACATCGTTCAGCTCACCGGGCGCCGCGATGGTTCATCGCGATTCGGAGCCAACAACCGTTGGGCCAACTTTGGTTCGATAGGGGCAGCATGGCATATCAGCAACGAAGCGTTCATGGACCCACTCACCTTTATAGACGACCTGAAGCTACGAGTTAGTCAGGGAACTTCGGGCAACCAGAGCATACTGGGTTACGATTCGGATGGTAATCCGTACAACGATTACTACACCGCCATGGGCTTGTATCAGTTTGGAGCCGATTATAACGGCGAACCCGGCTCGCAGCTCTACCAAATTGAAAACCCCGATTTACGCTGGGAGAAAAATGCCACCACCAACCTGGGTATCGATTGGGTGAGCTTGGGTGGTCGTTTCAATGGTACTGTGGAGTTGTATCAGAAAAACACCAAGGATTTGCTTTTGCTGGTACCCATTTCGGTAACCACCGGTCTCGATGTGGTCATGAAAAATGTAGGCGCCATGGAAAATAAAGGTATAGAACTGGAACTTGAAGCAGTACTGGTAGATCGAAGCTTCCAATGGACAATGGGGTACAATTTTACAGCGAACAAAAACAAGGTTACCGCACTGGATAACAACGAACCCATATACGATGCCTCCACCCGTCAGCAAGCCACGGTAGGGAAACCGTACCGAACTTTTTACCTGCCCCGGTGGGGCGGAGTTAATCCCGCCGATGGCTCCGCACTCTGGCTCGATGCCGATGGTCGTCCTGTAATGGATTACAACCAGGCTGAAGCGGTATTGCTTTCATATAAAGCCGACCCCGATTTCTATGGCAGTGTAGTTCAAACCTTCCGTTACAAAGGGATTACCCTGTCGGTTCAGTGGTATGGATTGTACGGAAACAGCATTTACAATAACTCGGACCGTTACCTGTCATCCGACGGGCAGGGTACGGCCAATGTCGATCGCAGGCAGTTGGAACGCTGGATGCACGAGGGCGATATTACCTCGGTTCCCATACGCGTAGATGGTTCCACCTCCGGAAATAAAGAATCTACCCGGTATCTGGAAGATGGCTCGTACCTGAAACTTAAAAACATCACACTTTCCTACGATCTTCCCACCAAGGTGATAACCAAACTACACTGCGAAGGGCTTCAGGTTTATTTTCTGGCCGAAAACGCCTACACCTGGACCCACTTTACCGGACTCGACCCGGAGGGTTCTCTGAAAGGTTTGTCGTGGTTTAAATACCCCAATGCCAAAACCTTTGCACTGGGAATGAATCTTAACTTTTAACTGACACCGAAAATGAAAACCATATATAAACTGGCTGGTCGACTGCTGCCCATAACCTTCCTTATCACTCTGAGTGGTTGCGAGAAATTTCTCGATCAGGAACTACATCAGGCCATTGCCAGCGATAAAGCCATTGAAAACATAGAGGATGCACAGGTGGCGCTCACCGGATGTTATAACGGTTTGCAGTCGGTTCAATTGTACGCCCGCGACCTGCTGGTTATTGCCGACCTGGCTGCCGACAACTCCAAGATGAACACCTCCAACGCGGGACGTTTTGTAAACCTCTACCAATGGGATGTTTCCGTGAACAACCCGTTTCTGGAAGGCATCTGGGAGCAATCGTACCAAACCATTTTCCTGACAAACAAACTGCTGGCCGATTTAAAAAACCTCAGCGATGGCACCACCCAAGAACGCCAATCGATCGAAGGACAGGCCAAACTGATTCGTTCTTTGCTGCATTTCAATCTGGTCAATTTTTTTGCTCAGGACTATAACTACCCCGCTACGGAAGGGTTTATTCACTATGGCGTTCCGGTGGTTACCGAGCAGATGAGCGTAGATGCCAATCCCGGGCGCAACCTGGTTCCCGAAGTGTACCGCCAGATTCTGGCCGATTTGGAAGGAACCACATCCGAAGCCGGAGCCCTCACCCTGCTCGCCCATGATGGTTTGCCCTTTTATTTGGGAGTATCGGCAGCCCGTGCGCTTGCATCGAGGGTTTATTTATATATGAACGGAGCAGCCAACCTCGAAAAAGCACGCGATTATGCTCTGGAGGTGATCAACAGCGGCACCTACAGCCTGGTACCCAAAAACCGGTATGTCGATGCCTGGCGCTTGCTCCGCGAAGAAGAGAACGAAGAACTGATATTTACCCTGCGATTTACCAATGTGGATAACTGGTCGATAGATATGCTTGGCGAAATGTATATGGAGCAGGGTTACGGCGACATACTGGCCACAAGGGATCTGGTGTCGTTGTATGCCGATAACGACGAACGCATGAAGTGGTTCCGTGAAGATGGTGGCTTCTACTACATCGAAAAATTCCCTGGAAAACGTACCGGAGAGGAAGTAAATGAAAACACCATCAAGGTGAGTGTAAACAACCACCCCCTGTTCCGACTAGCCGAGATGTACCTGAATGCCGCCGAAGCCGAACAGCTGCTTGGACACACCGGGCCTGCCCAAACCTATCTGAATGCGGTAGTTACCCGTGCCGGAGGCCAGGCAGTAGAGCTTACCGACACGGAATTGCTGCAGGCCATAAAATCCGAACGTCGCAAGGAACTCTGTTTTGAGGGACACCGCTTGTGGGATATCAAACGCTGGCACGAAAATATACAACGAACCGATCGAACCAGCCCCTCGGTAAAAAGTGTGGTAGAATACCCCAGCTACCTACTGGCCTATCCGATACCCGCCAGCGAAATAGAAACCAACAGTACCATCCGGAACCAACAAAACCCCGGATACTAAAGCAATACCTGTCCGAAAATGAAAACATCCAAAAATTCAGTCTTTATACTGATGTCATTCCTGGCAGGGCTCTTCCTGTCGTGCTCGAAAGAAGAATATACCTATACCTACCAGGGCGATACCTACGTACAGTTTACGGAAGCGGCCGGAACCTTTTTTGTCCTGGAGGATACCACGGTGCATTTTGATATTCCCCTTCAACTTATAGGCTATGCTGCACCGGAAGCTATCACCATGCCGATAACTTTTGCCGACAGTTTGTTGATGAACGGAAGATGGGTAAAGGCAAGTCTCATGCCAGGACAGAAAGGATTGGTACCCCTGTCCACCACAGCAACCATTGCGGCCGGAAAATACACCGGCAGCCTGCAAATTAAATGCGATTATAGC
>QKEH01000170.1 GCA_003252385.1 Bacteroidota bacterium
GACCTGCTTATGGAATTATTTTCCGTTTTCAACCTGAAAGCCCAGGAAAGAAGCCTCCCGATTTACTTAAAAAAAGAGCTCCCGGATGCTCAATGCATGCTAAATACCGATAAAACAAAGCTGACCAAAATTTTAACGAATCTCATCGAAAATGCCATCAAATTTACCAGTTCGGGATTTGTTGAACTTGGCTATGTTGCCCACAACGATGCCTTGCAGCTTTATGTTAAAGATACCGGCATTGGCATTGAAGCCAAAAATCAGAAAGTGATTTTTAAACGATTTTCGCAGGAAGAAAATGACCTGTCCAGAAAGCTGGGCGGCTTAGGTCTGGGATTGTCCATTGCCCAGGAAAATGCCGAATTAATAGGCGTTTCCATTGCATTGGAATCAGTAAAAGGAAAGGGAGCCACATTTTCTATTCATATCCCCAACAGTTTGTTGAACCCCCAAAGCCTCAAGGAAAGAAATTCGGTCGCTTTGGAAGGCCTAAAAACCACACCCGATTTTACCCTGCTGGTAGCCGAGGACGAGGAAGTCAACTACCTGTATATTGAAACCATTGTGGAAGGAATTTCAGACTATTCGATACGCATTATACAAGCCCGGGACGGACAGGAAGCAGTGGATATATGCAGGAATAACAACGCGATTGACCTGGTATTAATGGATATTAAAATGCCGGTAATGAATGGATTTGAGGCCAGTTCCCTGATCAAGAAAATACGGCCTTCGTTACCCATCATTGCCCAAACCGCCTATTCCACGGAATCGGAAAAACGAAAAGCACTGGAATCCGGATGTTCCGATTTTATTACCAAACCCATTGATCGATCCAAACTGGCTGCCCTGATCCGAGCGTACCTGGCCAGTAACTAAAACTAAAAGAAATACGCGAGTACCTGCACTCTAGAACCTATTTCCAGCCATGGACAAGTTACAACTTTTGGTTAAAGGATTAATCACCAATCTTCTCTTCACCACCCTCCTGTTTGTTTGCGCCGGACGAATGGATTACACTCAAGGCTGGATCTTCCTGTTGGCAAATCTCTTTGCCACTTTTTCAAATTTTCTGACCATCCGGAAAAACATCGATCTAATACACGAACGTGCCAACATGGGTGTTGGAACCAAACGTTGGGACAAACTAATTCTTGGATGGTCGGCTGTCATGTACTTCTTCCTCATCCTTCTTTCCGGAGTCGATTCCGGTCGTTTTCAACGGACACCGTTTCATTGGGCAATAAGCCTCGCAGGGGTTGTGGTTATGTTATTCGGCCAAATACTTTTCTTAACAGCCAGAAACCAGAACAACTTCTTTTCCAGTGTGGTCAGAATACAAAGAGAGAGAGGTCATGTAGTTTGCGAGACAGGCCTATACAGGGTAATTCGTCATCCGGGCTATTTGGGCATGATTTTTTCGTGGATTGGCATACCCATGATTACCACCTCAATTTGGGGTATACTACCCACGGTGATAGCCATTTTTCTTTTAGTACTCAGAACCTCATTTGAGGACAAAACCTTAAAATCGGAATTGGATGGATATGCCGATTATTGCCGCAAGACCCGCTTTAAGTTACTCCCCTATGTTTGGTAGATCGTATTCCACATCTTCATCATACAAAGTCCAAATAGAACGATGAAGAACCTACCTTTCTTTTCGATTTTTAATTTACCGATACTTTCTCAGAAATTAATCTCCTTCCCTGCTCATTTCAACGAAGAACCGGAATAACAAATATTAACAGGAATAACTTATTCAAACCACGAAAATCAGTATCTTACCACATAAATATGGAGTTCAGAAACCATTTTAAACGAGGCGTATCCGAAAAGCCATACGAGTAGGATCAATTAAACTCATTCACCATGCTAGTATTTATTGACATTGTTATTATCGCATTAATTGTAGTTGGTTTATGGAAAATTTTTGAAAAAGCCGGCAAACCAGGCTGGGCAGCCATCATCCCCATCTACAACATCATTGTACTACTCGAAATTATCGGAAAGCCCCTCTGGTGGTTAATCCTGTTCATTATTCCTCTGGTAAATATTGTTTTTGCGATTTGGGCCACAAATCTACTATCGAAAAGTTTTGGCAAAGAGACCGGATTTACCATTGGACTGATCTTTCTTCCCTTTGTATTTTATCCCATACTGGGACTTGGCGATGCCGAATACAAAGGGGCTGCAGGACAACAGTAATTCCCTATACAACTTTTGGCATAGCGGGTGGAGCACATCCGCTATGTTTGTTTATGGACTCGGGGTTACAATTTAATGAATCGCTTTCATTTCTGATTCAAGGGGCATATATTTGCAATCGTTTCATTAAAACAACAACACCATGAGCAAAGAATACACCGAAGATCTGTTACTAACTTTCGGCGACGATGGCGAAACACTGGTTCCCGTGGTAACACAGGATTACCATACCAAAGAAGTGCTTATTCTGGCCTTTGCCAACAAACTGGCATTTGAAGAAACCCTTAAAAGTGGCTATGCTACTTACTGGAGCCGCAGCCGGAAAGAACTCTGGAAAAAAGGAATGACCTCGGGCGATATGCTTAAAATTGAAGAAATACGCATCAATTGCGAACAAAACTCGCTGCTGTATTTAGTTACCCCACAGGGGAAAGGTGCCTGCCATGCCAAAAAACAAGATGGCAACCCGCATACCTCCTGCTACTACCGCAAAATTGACGGCCAGCAACTCATCTTTGTAGAAAAATAATCCCAACCCCCTTCCCATATCATGTCCGATAAACAATTAACCATTGGCATGCCGGCTGGATCGCTGGCCAACCCCAACCGTGGTGGTAACCTGATTGAACTGCTGGAAAAAGCCGGTTTTAAAACCAAAGGCTACGAATCGGGGGGGCCTACCTCCTTCCCTACCCTCAACTACCTGTTTGGATGGGATGGCCGTCCACAGGAATTTGGCTCGCAGCTGGGCATTGGCGAACTGGATGTAGCCATTGCCGGCGACGATTGGATTCAGGAACGCATTCTGGAACTGAAACTGGAATACCGCACCGAAATACAACTGGAGAAAGTGCTCTCACTCAACCGGGGAGGCGTACGTCTGGTAGGCATAGTTAATCCATCGGGACTGAACACCACCGAGGCGGTTCTTGAGAAACTTTGTGCCGAGAAGAAGTTGATTACCGTAGTTGCCGAAATGCCCTACCTGGCCCTGAACTGGATTCAGGATAAACTCCGGGCAATTGGCAAATTCGAAGAATACCGGGATTTCTCCGTGCAAAAATACAAAACCCCATCGCGTATCCAGAAGGGGGTGTTGATCTACGAAACCTGGGGCAAAACCGAAGCTAAAGTAAAGAATGGCGGTGCCGACCTGGGGCTGGAAATTACGCAGAGCGGATCGGCCATACGCAGCTACGGCCTTCAAATTACTGAAACGGTTATTGAGTCGGAATCCGGTATCTACATCAACCCGCAACTGAAGAACGACCCGGAGAAATTCGACCTGCTCAAAATGTTTCTACTCAACCTGTATGGAGTGGTAAATGCCGAAAATAAGGTCATGATTCTTTTTAACGCATCCAACGATCGGGTGGATGCCATAGAAAAATACCTATCAGATAACGAACTCTTTGCCGATGAGCCTACCAAGAACGTGGGTAAGTACTTTACCGAATTCAGCATTCAGGTTGACAAGAGCGATAAAAAGCAATCGCTGGCACGCGTACGTTACGAGTTGGCTAAATTGGGCGCCGCTAATATTGATACCATTCCGGTAGACTCATCCATACATAACATGGAGGTTTTAAACCTTTGATCGACTGGCGATCAGCTAACCGCGAGAGGCACATCTAAGGTTCAATAGTGAAACGATCGAAGGCAGGAGAATTGTTCCTGCCGGAGTTCAGTTTTTCAATTAGAGACGGAATTGTACTATGCCCTGCCCGGTTGAACCCGAAGGGTTATCACCGTTCAATCACTCTTCAAGTTAAAGAGTGGCAGATGGATTTGTCGGGTTTGCTATTTTGGAGCTTTGATCAGCCTTCTGAAATGGGAAAAATCACACTCAGAGTATTGAGGGAATGAAAAGCACATCACCCACTGTAACTTTATTAAGCTGATTTTATGAACGGTTCGGGAAAAAGAACGATTAATCCATGGAGTTCATTTCGCGGCTGGCCATTTCCACAATGCTCTCGTATTGTTCTGCACTCAGGTCGTTAAAGAAATAGTTGACCGGATCCACCTCATCGCCATTGCGATGCACCTCGTAATGCAGGTGAGGCCCTGCCGATAAACCGGTAGTACCCACCCTGCCGATGATCTGTCCACGCATTACTTTTTGACCTTCTTTTACATCGAAAGCCGACAGATGGGCATAATAGGTAGACAAACCACCACCATGATCCAGTACAATCAGTTTACCAAAGGTGGTGGAATAATGTTGTTCTTTCACTTTACCATCGGCGGTGGCATATACAGGGGTGCCTACACGGGCATAAAAGTCAATTCCCTCGTGCATGCGCCATATTTTCAAAATCGGGTGAAAGCGCATACCAAATCCACTTCCGGTTTTACTCAGATCGTGATTGCTTATGGGCATAATGGCTGGCAGAAATTCCAACCGCTTGCTTTTTTGAGCGGCCAGGGCAAAAAGTTGCTTGTACGATTGATCCTGAACCTTCACCTGAGCATTTAAAATTTCCAAACGTTCGGCCACATCTTGTACGTCCTGGGAGTAGTCGCCCTTTCCCCAGCGCGACATGCTGCTTCCTCCCAAACCGGCAATTCGAATGGGATTTGAAAGCGGATCCGTTCCTAAAATAGCCCGATACAAACTATCGTCCTTTTGAGTCAGCTTTACAATAGCCCTTTCAAAACTCTCGGCGCGATCCTCCAACTGATTCAGCTCGTTGCGCAGAACTGAGTTACGGCGGGCCAGCGTACGTTCGGCACGCGAAGGCACCAGAAAAGACATCCCAAAAAACAATACCAACACCACTCCGACTGCCAATAATGGATGATTGCCAAAGAAACGATGAAATACACTGCGTTGTACTTTTACATAGGAAAGTGTTTCTTGCGAAAATTTATAATGCACTCGCATGGCCATGAATAAAAGGTTTTTGATCGTTGGATAAATATATTACTATTTTTATAGTACGACAAACTGACTGATAGTAATAATTAACAAAATAAAATAAAACTTTCAAACGCTTCCTTTAAAAAACACCGGATTGGGTTACCCATACCACTTTAGCCGGTTAACAATCTGGTTCATCATGTGCTTTCTATATGCTACAGATCTTCGAAAAAAGGGTGATAGGGCACCCCATCCACCCCCACTTCCGATCAGAATGTTACGGTGAAACCTATGGATAACACTTCCTTAAATTGAATCCGGGGACCTTTTTCAACCACCTCTCCAGCCTCGTTGGTTACGGTAATATCCACATCGTCGTCGTAAATGAGATGGGTGGCGAGCGAAGCAGAAAGATACTTGTTGGCTTTGAGGGTTATAAGGGTTTCCCAGTTAACATCCATATTCTGGGGATTCTTAAGGTAATTCGAAAATAAGTCTATTTTAGTGACCAGGGTCACATTCTTCATGACTTCTTGAGTGAGTGCCATTCGGATATAACCACCAAGTTCAGCCCGGAAGTTCTCCCCCCGGTCAACCCCAAAAGCACCGGAATCGGCCAATGCCTGATCGGTTACCAGGGTTAGCTTACTGGTAACCGGGGCAAAAAATGCGGTGAATTTATCGCTTGGCTTGTAATCCAAACCGGCCGCTCCTAAAATATAGGCCGGCGCCAAAAAACGGGAAATGACCACGCTGTCGTTGGGATACTTGTACCCATCGGTCATTTGGGTTTTAAAATTCACCAAAGCTGCATAATTCCACTTCTCAAATGCACGATACCCCAATTTCGACAAGAGATCCATTTTATCATCGGTTTTAATAAAATCGGCATCCTTACCTTGTTTCAACAATCCATAACCCAAATCCATGGTATTATCCCAACTCATTTTACCACGGGTCAGACTGGCATAGCTGCTTACCAGTCCGTTTATTGATAAGGAGTTTTCGCCCCCGGCCGACCAATGGGTCAGGGAGGTTTGTGCGGTACTAATAAACACCTTGGCTCCTTTTTTCCATCCGTCTAAGCTGTCGGTTGCGGCCGATACGCCTTTCAGGGCATCTTCGGCTTCGGTGGTTTGTGCCAGCAATATAAAACCGGAAACACAAAATATCAGTACAGAAAGTATTCTTTTCATCCTAGTTGGTCGATCCTGATTAAGTATGGAACATATAGAATATCAATATCATATTAACAAATATACCGTAATAACAACCTTCTTTTCTGTAAGAAAAATACAATCACGTCTATTTTGTATATATATTGTTGGGCGGCCGTGCTTTTTCTCAATCAATAATTCTTATATGGTGTTCAAATTCTAGTTCCCATGATGGTGCTGTTATGCAGATTTGTTTTAAAGTACCTTTGTAGTAAAATCTTTTATTCGGTGGAATAATCACAACATCTCCAGCGGAAACGTCATAAGGTTTGTCTTCAATGAACCATGTCCCATGTCCTTCAATTATGTAAAAGATAAAATTACTTTTACTATGGTAAAATTCCTCCAAATGCCCCATTTCTGTTTCCTGATAGACAATAGATGCTTCAGGACAATCTTCCTTGGAGTTATACACTCGCATTTTTACCCCCTGTTTCTCAAACTCGGTTGCATTTTCCTTTTTATATATCATAAGCCAAGATTAGTTGTTATTTTTTCTGGTAATTTTATAAATCATTCCACTTAAATATGGCATTATTCCCACTATCATCCAGATTAAGATTGAATGTTTAAACTTATCAGCAAAATCATGATTGATTAGTGCATGCATTGCAATGCTTGATAACGCCACAAATATTACCAGAATCAGAGAAAGAGTATTTGCATAGTTCCAAATCAATTGAGGCTTATTAATCCAGAATTGAATTTGAAACATTAGAATTAGTAGAACCGTGAATGCAACAAATCTTTGACTTGACTCTTTTAAGAATATTTGGTCAACTAGAATCCAAGTAAATCCAATAAGAATTAATCCTATCAACGATAGAATATCTCTCTTCTTTAATGGGGTAAAATATTTCATAAATCTCGTGATAATTGAAACTCAATCGGTTTTGATAAAGTTCTCCGAACAGGACAATTTTCTATCACAGCCAATATTTCTTGCCGTATATTTTCAGGTATTTGCCCGTCAAAATTGACCTGATATTTAAAAATAGTTTTGGAACCTTCACGTATCAATTCAACCCTAGAAGTCACAGAATCAACTGGTATCTGTTTTTTATCACAAGCCATTCGAACTGACATATTTAAACAAGAAGCATACGCGGTTGCTAAAATATCATGTGGCCTTATTCCGTTTTCTTTTCCACCTTTATCGGGAGTTGTATCTGATTGTATAGAAAACTCACCAATTATGGTCTTACAACAATATTTATTATTCTCACTTTTACATTCAATCATACTTCATTTCAATTTTAGTAGTGTCGCCCTGCATTCCGCCCAACCAACGGAGATACGAAGTTAGCTAATATTTAAAAGCCGGGAATACGGCTGAAGAGGCATATTTTCAGAACATCCCCAACATTCCGATCCAGGAGGCCGGGATGCAAAAATGTTGGGGTGCCACATTCTGTAGCACCCCAGCCATCTGGTCATTCAAACAATTAAACTAATTACGAGATACGTACTTGGTGTGAAGCAGCGAATGCGATTTATGGCTCACCGGCTCGCCCAGAAATTCCTGATACAATTGCATCACTTGCGGATTGAGATGCGACTTGCGCATTTCCTTGCCTTCATCTTCCTGGTATATGGCCGCAATACGCTTCTTGCGTACGGCATCGGTGGTAAAGCGGGGTTGGCCTCCGCCTCCGATACAACCTCCGGGGCAGGTCATCACTTCAATAAAATGAAACTCTTCTCCGGCACGGGTGGCTTCAATGATTTTTTTGGCGTTGGAAAGACCATGAGCCACCCCCACTTTCAGTTCCACCCCTTCCAAAAAGCTCCATTCCGGAAGCGTTCTTTCAATCTTTAGGGAGGCCTTTTTAACTCCTTCCAGTCCCATTATGGGTTCAACATGGAGGTTTTCCAGGGGCAGTTCACGTCCGGTTACAATCTCGTAAGCAGTGCGCACGGCCGCCTCCATTACCCCTCCGGTATTGGCAAAAATATCTGCCGCCCCCGATCCCAACCCCATGGGAATATCCATTTCGCTGTCGGGGAGTGCTTTAAAATCGATCCCAGCCTGCTGTATCATGCGTCCCAATTCGCGGGTCGTGAGCACATAATCCACATCTTTAAACCCACTATCGTTCATTTCGGGACGTGCACATTCGAATTTTTTTGCGGTACAGGGCATCACGGAAACCACCACAATATCCTTGGGATCCTTTCCCACCTTTTCGGCATAGTAGGTCTTAGCCAGCGCGCCAAACATCTGCTGCGGCGATTTACAGGTTGAAATATGATCCAACATATCGGGGTAAAAATACTCTACGTATTTGATCCATCCGGGCGAGCACGATGAATACTGGGGAAGCGCCACCTGCTGTTTATCCACCAGCGCCTTCTTCAGCCGTAACAGCAATTCGGTACCTTCCTCCATAATAGTCAGGTCGGCCGTAAAGTTGGTGTCGAATACCCCGTCGAAACCCAAATGGCGCAAAGCAGTGGTCATCTTGCCGGTTACCAGCGTGCCCGGTTCGTAGCCAAAGCACTCACCCAATGCCGCGCGGATAGCCGGGGCAGTTTGAACCACCACCAGTTTTTCGGGATTGTCGAGAGCTTCCCAGACGTAATCGATATGTTCTTTTTCGGTAATGGCTCCCACCGGACAAACGGCACTGCATTGCCCACATTGCACACAAACCACCTCATCGAGCTGGGCATCGAAGGCCGGGCCAATGCGGGTTTCGAAACCACGACCCTGAGCAAACAGGGAACCCACGCCCTGAATTTCGTTGCACACATCCAGGCAGCGGCGGCACTTAATGCATTTTCCGGCATCGCGAACCAAGGCGTACGTAGACTCATCCTTTTCGGTAGTAAGGGTTTCGCCCGCGTAGGTAATCGACTCCACCCCCATCTCGAAAGCCATTTGTTGCAATTCGCAGTCGTGGTTGCGCACGCAGGTTTTGCAATCGCCACAGTGCTCAGACACCAGCAGTTCAACCACAAATTTCCGGGCATCGCGTACCTGACGGCTGTTGGTGGTAATTCTCATGCCATCAGTTGCCGGAGCCGAACAGGAAGCAACCAGCCCCCTGGCTCCTTCCACCTGAACCAGGCACACCCGGCAAGCTCCTTTGGGCAGGGTGTTTTCGACATGACACAGGGTTGGAATTTTAATTCCGGCTTTTTGTGCAGCCTGAAGAATGGTACTCCCCTGCTTCACTTGCACGGGAATAGTATTGATATGTACTGTTATCATTATAAAGGAGTTGAAGGGTTTGTACTAGCATTTTCCATAATCGCAACGAAGGCAGCGTTTAGCCTGACGGATGGATTCGCCCTCGGCCCAAACCAATTCTACCTCATCGAAATTATACTTCCTGCGATCGGCATCCAACAAGCGCTGATGTGCCCGAGGAAAGGGTACTGCATCGGCATCGGGGTCGAAATAGGTATCTACCTTTTTCTCTTTCCGCCAGAAAGCATCGCAGGAACCGTTAAGGTAGCAAGCCATGCCAACGGCAGCCTTTTCGCCTCCGGCTACCGCCTCAATAACCGATGAAGGCCCGGTAACCGCATCACCACCGGCAAAAATCCAATCGACCATGGTTTGCCCGTTCTGGTTATCGGCAGCAATTTGCGAACTTACCTGTCCGGTAAGCTTGATGTTACCGGTTAAAGCATCGCAATCGAGCGTTTGTCCGGTGGCCACAATAATCTGATCGGCCTCCAGTACAAACTGTTCGGTACTTTCAACCGGCCGGCGTCTTCCGGAAGAATCGAAAGTGCCAAGCTTCATCACAGCGCATTGCATACCTACGGCTTTACCTTCCTTAGCTACAATGAGTTTCGGGTTGGTCAGGGTTTGCAGACTGATGCCCTCCTCCACGGCGGCATCAATTTCTTCGACCCAGGCCGGCATTTCTTCGCGGGTACGACGGTATACAATGGTTACCTTTTCGGCACCCAGCCGGATGGCTGTTCGGGCGGCATCGATGGCCGCATTCCCGCCACCCACCACAATAATTTTTTTACCCACAGGAACCGACCCGCGCAGATTATAGGTCTGAAGGAATTTCAGAGCATCCACCACACCTTCACTATCTATTCCGGGGATATTGGGTTTCATGCCCAAAGGAGCACCCACTCCTACAAAAACAGCCTCATAACCATCGTTATGCAGACTTTCCAGGGTAAAATCCCTTCCCAATTTCATGTTGGTAAAAATACTTACCCCCATGTTTTCGATCATCCGTATCTCGCGAGCCAGAATTTCGCGCGGCAAACGGTAGGCGGGAATGGTTTGAACCAGCATACCCCCCGGACGCTGTTCGGCCTCGAACACCTCAGGTTTAAAGCCCATTCGGGCGAGGAAGTAGGCACAGGAAAGCCCCGAAGGCCCTGCTCCGATGATGGCAACTTTACGTTGGGCATTTTGTTCGTCCTCGCGCATTTCGGGAAGCTGAACGGTTATTTCCTGATCGACCATAAACCGCTTAATGCCCCGAATGGAAACGGGTTCGTCCAGCGAGGATCTGCGGCATTTAATTTCGCAGGAATGGAAACATACCCGGGCACAAACAGCCGCAAAGGGGTTTCGGTCGCGATGCAGCTGCAACGCTTCGGCATATCGCTTCTCGCCGGTAAGCGAAACAAAGCCGGGTACATCCACATTGGCCGGACAGGCACTCTGGCAGGGCGCCCTTACAATTTGGGCACATACCCCCGAAGGACATTTATGATCGAGTATGTGGCTTTCGTATTCGTGCCGGAAATACCGGATGGTGGACAATACCGGATTGGGTGCCGATTGACCCAAACCGCACAGGGATGTTTTCTTGATCCAATCCCCCAGTTCCTGCAGTTTTTCGATATCGCCATCCTGACCGTGACCCGAGGTGATTCGTTCCAGAATTTCGTACATACGTTTGGTGCCCACCCGGCATGGGGTGCATTTACCGCAGGATTCTTCGAGCACAAAATCGAGGAAGAATTTAGCCACATCCACCATACAGGAGTCCTCGTCCATCACTACCAGTCCGCCCGAGCCCATAATGGCTCCCAGCTCGTTGAGCGATTCGTAATCGAGTTGCACATTGAGGTGCTGTTTGGGGATACAGCCCCCAGAAGGACCTCCTATTTGTGCGGCTTTAAAGGGTTTACCTGTGTTGGTTCCCCCGCCAATGTCGTACACCAGGTCGCCCAAGGTAGTACCAACGGGTACTTCAAAGAGGCCGGAATTTTTAATAGCACCTGCCAATGCAAATATTTTGGTACCCTTACTTTTTTCGGTTCCGTTTTCGGCAAACCAGCTTCCACCCTTCTCAATAATGGCGCTGACGTTGGCAAAAGTTTCTACATTGTTCAGCACGGTGGGCTTACCCCACAAGCCGGACTGAGCCGGAAAAGGAGGCCGCGGGCGCGGTTCGCCCCGTTTCCCTTCAATAGAGGCAATCAAGGCAGTTTCCTCCCCGCAAACAAAGGCTCCGGAGCCCATTCGTATTTCCAGATCGAAGGAAAATGCGCTGCCCAGTATGTTTTGCCCCAGCAAGCCGGCCTCGCGGGCCTGATTAATTGCCAGGTTGAGCCGTTCCACTGCCAGCGGATACTCGGCACGGCAGTATATATATCCCTGCGAAGCGCCAATAGTATAGGCACCAATGGCCATACCCTCAATTACACTATGAGGGTCGCCTTCCAGAATGCTTCGATCCATAAAAGCACCCGGGTCGCCTTCATCGGCATTGCAAAGGATGTATTTCTGATCGGATGTTTCGCGACGGGCAAAATCCCACTTCAAAGCCGTAGGAAAGCCAGCTCCGCCCCGTCCCCGTAATCCCGATTTCTTCATTTCCTCAACGATACCCTCCGGGGTCATCGACTTCAAAGCCTTGGAAAAGGCCTGATAACCGCCGGCTGCAATATAATCCTCCAAACGGGTGGGATCGATGGAACCACAACGGCGCAACACTACCTTTTTTTGCTGATTAAACAGTTTGATATCGGCCATGGCCGCCTGGGGTTTCCCATCCTCCTCGTTGCAATGGAGCAGGCGCTCCACATGTTGGCCGGCAACCAATTGCTGGTCAATCAGCTCATCGAGATCGGCCAATTGCACTTTTTGATAAAAAACCCCGGCTTTTCGAAGTACCACAGCCGGTCCTTTGGAACAAGGCCCCAGGCAACCGGTTGCCTTCACCATAATTTTTGAATCCAGCTTTCTTTCGCTGAGTTTCTTTTCCAGTTCGCTCTTTAGGTTTAACGAACCACAGGCAATACAACCACCACCTGTACAAACATGAACAATCTCATCGTATGTTTTGCTGTTGGCCAAATCCTGATCGGCCAGCTGCCGATAGCGTTTATCCAGCTCCTGATAATCTGTTATTTTTTGCATGTACGAATTTCTTTGTAGGGTTAAGCATATTGATCCAGTATCTCTCTTACCTTGGAGGGTTTCACGCTTTGGAAGGTTTCATCGTCGACCATTACCACCGGAGCCAGCCCGCAGGCACCAAAGCACCGTCCAATTTCGAGGGTAAATTTGCGATCTTCGGTGGTTTCGCAAACGCTCACATCCAGTTCGTCCATAAGAGCTTTGAGTACTTCCTGCCCTCCACGCACGTAGCAGGCCGTACCCATACACACCCGGATGGTGTGCTTGCCTTTTGGGCTTGTGGAGAAATACGAGTAGAACCCTACCACACCAGCCACTTCGCTATACGGTTTGTTTAAGGCTTTGCTGATGGTTTTTAATGCTTTTTCGGGCAGGTAGCCAAATAAATTTTGCGTTGCCTGTAAAACGGGAATGAGCGCCCCGTCCTTGTTCCTGTGTGCTTCAATAATCGAATCCAGTTGCGTATACAACTGCTCTTCGTTTACCTCTTCGCTGCAGGTACATGTGCTGTTTTTTACTTTGTTTGGATCCATGTTTTGAGGTAGTTTTATTTGTTATTTGATTAACAACGCCATTAATATAGTTATTTCTAATTCGGTTGATACATCCGGACTCTAGTTTAGTTTCTTTCTTAATAAGTAAAGAAAAATTCATACTTCATTGTATATGTGATTATTATACATACACCTCCACAGGAATCATTTCTTAGACTCGTTTTATATTAGGAATTAAACCACCATCCCCATCCCACTCCCTGCTGTTGTTAATATAATCTCCTTTCGATACTTTTGAAGGATCAATTTCGTCAACCATGCACTTCAGCGCACCGGATCGGATCCAAGCACCCGAAATTCTTTTTGCGGAATACCAGGTGAACCGCTTGCATGTATGCAGGCCGACGGCAATCATCCCGAACATCTTATCCTTATAAAACAAGAAATCCATAACCTTCTGAACTACTCTTTCCATGCACATTGCCCCCATCGACTGGATCATTATCATCCTCTATTTTATTGTTAGTATGGGCATAGGCCTTTACATGTCGAAACGTGCCGGCCGAAGCACCGGCGATTTTTTCCTGAGTGGCCGAAACCTGCCCTGGTATATTGCAGGAACCAGCATGGTGGCCACTACCTTTGCCGCCGACACCCCCCTGGCCGTAACCGAACTGGTTGCTCAGAAAGGTATTGCCGGCAACTGGCTTTGGTGGAACATGCTCTTTGGAGGCATGTTGACGGTATTCTTTTTTGCCCGTCTCTGGCGCCGGGCCAACATTCTGACCGATGCCGAATTTGTTTCGATCCGCTATGATGGCCGCCCGGCCAATTTCCTCAGGGGGTTTCGGGCGGTATACATCGGAATTGGGATGAATGTAATTGTAATGGCCTGGGTAAACCTGGCGATGGTCAAAATCCTCAGGGTAATATTTCCGGAACTGCAGCTTTTTGGAGCGAGTTCCTTCCAGATCGGCCACCTGGAAATCAGTTCGCATCTGATACTGGTGGCTCTTCTGATGCTTTTTGTTGCATTCTACTCAGCACTTTCGGGGCTTTGGGGAGTATCCATTACCGACACCTTCCAGTTTATTATGGCCATGACCGGCAGCATTGCCCTGGCCATAGTGGCCGTACGTCAGGTTGGAGGCATTGAACAACTTAAAAGCAGCCTGGGAGAAACCAACTGGGTATTTGACTTTATGCCCTCCCTGCAACATTCCGACACGGAACAAGTCGCTACGGGCGGCATTCTTAAAATGAGCGTAACAGCTTTGGTAGCCTATCTGGGTGTGCAATGGTGGTCAAGCTGGTACCCGGGAGCTGAACCGGGAGGCGGTGGTTACGTTGCCCAACGCATGATGTCGGCCAAAGACGAAAAGCATTCGCTCTTTGCCACCCTATGGTTTCAGGTGGCACACTATGCCCTGCGCCCCTGGCCCTGGGTACTGGTAGCCCTGGCTACCTTGGTGGTATACCCCGCTGCCCCCGACCGCGGTGCCGCCTACGTTATGATGATTCGCGACTACCTGCCGGCCGGACTGCTGGGCCTGTTGCTGGCTGCATTCCTTGCCGCCTACATGTCAACCATTGCCTCCCAAACGGTATGGGGTACCTCGTACATTATCAACGACCTGTACCGCCCCTTTATTAAACCGCGAGCCGGCGAGAAGTACTACGTTCGCGTATCGCGTCTTACCACTTTTCTGCTCATGCTGCTTTCGCTGGTGGTAACCACCCAGTTCAACCGCATTAGCGATGCCTGGAAACTGGTACTGACCCTCAGCGCCGGTATTGGACTGGTGCTGTTGCTGCGTTGGTTTTGGTGGCGCGTAAATGCCTGGAGCGAAATTGCAGCCATGCTTGCACCCTATCTGATCTTCCCCTTCCTGAGATGGGGTCTCGGATGGGACATTATACAAGCCGATTTTGAAAGAAGCCTGTTGGTGATTGTGGGATGGTCGACTTTGGTATGGCTTATGGCCACCTGGCTAACACCTCCCAGTCAAAAAGAGACACTCCATACCTTCTATACCAAAATTCATCCCGGGGGTATCGGATGGCGAAAGATCAGCCGGGAGCTGCCCCACATTACCGGCGACTCCGGTTACGGCCGGTTGTTCCTTAACTGGTTTCTGGGTTGTGTGCTGGTGCTGTTTACGTTGTTTGGGTTTGGTAAACTGCTCTTCCATGAGTACTTTCATGGTATACTCTTCTTAGGCATAGCCGGACTGGCCTGTTGGGGTATCTATGTCACCTTCGTTAAACCCAACCGATAAAGCAACCCATACCACCAAGTAGCACTGTATTCCTGTATCCGGCCATCCAGGTTAAATGCATACCAAAGAAATTCCGTTTCACAAAGCGTATGGGGCTTCCTCCTAAACGACTGCACAAAGCCCCGATGCAAGCAGGATGATTCATCCAATCAATAACTCACCCTGAAAAGCGTTTTCCCAAGCCCTTGCAAACAGTCCTTCCCGGAAACCAGGGACAGTAGCTGATTTGAACATAATCCGAATCTGTCCCAATCCCAAAGCACTCACCGGGAATTTTTTCAACAACGAACCGTTCCAATCAACGGATGAGTACCACGCTGCCAAAAAGGATACAAAACCAATGGCAGTTTATCGATTTAAAAACAGATTAGAAACAAAAAATCCCCTGTTTTAGTGAATTCAAGGTTTTAAGAAGTGTAAAGCTTATTATAAAAATTATATATTTGTCCTACGATCGATAAAAGGATGATCAGCATGACATACTGCGAGCTGCGATTAATCAAATTTGGGTTGCTCATATTTTCCAGACACAACAAGCACGGCATATTGGTTCAAACGTGTTGAACGGTTAAGGCTGACATTTGCACCAAACATGACACGTTCTTTAAAATAACAAAAACCATAATACATTTTTAACCACTAAAATTTACTCTTATGAAAATTAGAAACAACAGTAAAACTTTAATCGCCATGGGTACTTTGTGCCTGTTTATACTATCGAGCTGTTCCAAATACGAAGACGGACCAGCACTTAGCATCCGAACAAAAACTGCTCGTCTTACCGGCGAATGGGAAGTGATTGAAATTGATGGCGAAAATGTCGAAGATGCCATGATTAGCGAGATGGAGGAAGAATATGGCTCATCGTTTGACGTCGAAATATCTGGTTTTAAACAGTCTTTCGAGATTGAAAAAGGTGGCGACATCACCATGATCTCAGAAGGCACCATCAGCATCTCTTCAGAGTACTATTCTTCTGAAATAGACCTTGACGATAAAGAAAAAGGTGATTGGGAATGGACTGATGATAAAGATGGCATTGAGGTTGACTTCGATGGCTATGATACCGAATTTGAAATTCTCCGACTCACCAATAAGGAGTTAATCTTCGAAGACGAAGATGGTGTTGAATATACCTGCGAGAAAATTTAATTGATTCACGGAATACGAATTTAAGGGGCGGTCTCAACACAACGAGGCGCCCCTTTTTTTATTCGCCTACCGAGTCAGATAACAGACCTTATCAGACACCCCAAGTAGTAGGAAACAGCTATCAAACAGCACCATTAGCAGCTACGCTTCAATAACGATAGCTATCCTAGCTGCCTTTCTTTCCGCGAAAAACCAACTCAATTCATTTCCGTAACCGAAGCTACCACCAGATGATGCAACATACACTGACAAAAACACGCATAGGGCGTACCTGAAGGTACGCCCTATGCGTGTTACTTTACGAACCCACCGACTGCATATGCCTATATCAAGTAAGACCTAAAGTTGTTTTAGGGGATCTTAATTTATTTCCCGTGATCCACTTCCGAGGTCAACTTGCCTGACGGATCGTACATTTTCCAGACTCCGGTTTTCTTGCCCTTGGTGTAGTGCATGGAAAACCGAAGGGTCCCGTCATCGTCCCAAACAAACCAGTCGCCATGTTTCTGGTTCTCGGCATAGTTGGCTACCCCTGTTTTTACACCTGCCTGGTTCCAGGTGATCCAGGTTCCGTGCATTTCACCTTTTTTATAGGCGCGCACTTCTTTCTTCTGACCGTTCTCGAAATAGAGGATCACCTCCCCATCCTTGATACCCTCGGCCAGGTTCATTTCAACCCGTTTGTTGCCATTGCTGTAAAACTCAATATACACCCCGGTGTAGGGCTGATTGCCTTCGTTGTAGTATATCCCGTTTTCGCCCTGAGATATTTGGGCAAAAACACGTAAAGCCAGCATGCTGCAAAGCAACACTACCGGCATTATTTTGTACGTCATTCTGTTGCTCAATTAATTTTAGAACCTGTCCGATGATACCGATTCCAATTCAACTTTTAAGTTGGTTTCTAAGGCATTTGCATTCACTGCCTTCAAAGTAACATTCTGATAGGAAACATAGGAAACATCCAGATTATAGGTGCCCATGTCCACATCAGGAATGGAGAAATTCCCGTTGAGATCGGTAAAAATTCTCGAATCGCAGCCTTGCAGCTGAATAGCCACTCCGGCCAATGCTTCTCCGGTAGTTTTATCTACCACCCGCCCTTCGATCTGGCTCTTGGCCACTACCGAGGACACTTCCAGGTTGTTCATATTCGCGAAACTGTACAGCGAACCGATAACCATTGCTGCTGTAATTACTAACTTCTTCATTTTTCAGTGATTTTATACTACAAAACTACAGGCTGTATATTACGTAATTGTAAACTAATTTTTAATTAAACACTATAATTCGTGTTGTTTGAGAAGCTCACCCGTCCTTCTAATCCTCATCTACTAACTTCCAGCCTCCACCCCCATACATGCCAACTTTTTCTATGGCTGATTAGGAACAAACTTGTACCCCACGCCTTTTATGGTTTTAATGTACTCATCGCCAATTTTGCTCCGCAATTTGCGAATGTGAACATCCATGGTGCGATCGCCTACAATGGTTTCCGACCCCCAAACCTGGTTAAAGATTACTTCGCGGGTAAATAAACGATCGGGTTTTGAAGCTAAAAGTTCCAGCAATTCAAACTCCTTACGGGGCAGAAAAATCTCTTCGCCATCTTTGATTACGGTATACTTCTCGCGGCTGATAATAAACTGTTTCTGATTCTTTTCTCCCTCTCCCGCGTAGGTAATGACCGGACTGGTGGTATACCGTTTTAGCAACGCTTTGATACGGCTAACCAGAACCTTGGGCTTAATGGGCTTGAGCACATAATCATCGGCGCCCGCCTCAAATCCGGCGATCTGGGAATAATCTTCGCCCCGGGCAGTCAGAAAACAAATAATCGTTTGTTTACCCTGTTCCAGCTTGCGAATTTCCTGACAGGTTTCCATCCCGTCCATCTCCGGCATCATTATATCCAACAAAATCAGGTGGGGTTGAAATTCTTTCACCATTTCAAGAGCACGCAAACCATTTTCGGCCGTTTGTACCTCAAAATGTTCTTTGGTCAGGTTGTACCCCAGGAACTCCCGGATATCCCTTTCATCATCTACAATAAGTATTCTATGCTGCTGAACCATGAGACAAAAGTAGAGCAGCCGGTTTATCTGAAGGTTAATGCAGTGTTAAATTTGGCTTAACTCTCCCCGGAAAAAGGGGTTTAGCCCCCCCAACCAACTAAAGGCCGAAAAATACATTACATAACTGGTTATCTGAATATTACAATCACCCACCCACCAGCAGTCCGTGGTAATTATTATTTAAATGTGGCTTAACGTTCAGGTAGTATAGCAGCGATACTTTAGCAGCAGATTTTTAAACACAAAAACTCAATTCAAATTGATTAAAAAGATGAAAACATTATTTAACTCTTTACTTACAATTTTAGCGCTTACTTCCTGTAAAAAAGATGACGAAACCAAACCTACCCCTGTTCAGCCCACTTCGGAAGCCGATTCAGTAGTAATAGTATCTGCTAATATTACCTCCGATGTTACCTGGTATGCCGACTCTATTTATGTATTGGCCGGACGTATTGCGGTTGAAAGCGGAGCTACCCTGACTATTCAGGCAGGTACTGTAGTAAAAGGCCAGGCTGGAACTGGTGAAAATGCAACTGCCCTGGTAGTAGCCCGTGGTGGTAAACTGATGGCCATGGGTACCGCCAGTGCACCTATTATAATGACCTCAGTTGCCGATGATATTGTATCCGGTCAAATTATTAGCCCCAGCCACCTGGACCCGAACATGAACGGTCTTTGGGGTGGTTTAGTGATCCTGGGCAATGCCACCATCTCTGCCGATGCCTCACCTTTCCAGATTGAAGGTATCCCCGCTTCTGACGCCAATGGCCTCTACGGTGGAACCAACGATGCCGACAATTCAGGAACTATCCAATACGTATCTATCCGCCATGGTGGATCGAACATTGGCGAAGGCAACGAAATCAACGGCATCACCTTAGGTGGTGTGGGTTCAGGAACCACTATCGACCACATCGAAGTAGTAGCCAATCAGGACGATGGCATCGAAGTATTCGGTGGTACCGTTAACGTAAGCAGCATCCTGGTATGGAACTCCGGTGACGATGCTTTCGATGTGGACCAGGACTACCTGGGCACAATCAACAACTTCATCGGAATTATGGGCGACGAAACCGACCATGCTCTGGAATTAGACGGCCGCGAAGGTGCAACCGACCAAGGTGGATTTAAAATGATGAACGGTTCACTTAAAGGTTGGAACGAAGATGGTGCTCATGGTGGCGAGTTTGCCGACCTGCGCAGCCACGCAAAGTGCGACCTGTCGAACATCTACTTCTTTAACTTCAGCATTGGTGCCGATATCGAACTGGACAACAACGAAATTGCTGCCAACTACATAGCTGGCGATATTACCTTCACCGCCCTGCAATTCAACTTCCACCTTACCGATGGCGACGGAGCCAACCTTCAGGTAAATGCCGATGTTAACTTTGCCGATGTAATTGCTGACAAAGGTGACGATGCCACAGATGCTTTCAATGGCGACTACAGTTTTGCTTCCAAAGTGGACGCTCCTACCGTAGGTGCTGACAAAGCTCAATTTGCTAACTGGACCTGGGCAAGTGCAGCTGGCGAATTAGCCGATTTTTAAGCTTACCCACAAACCACAGTAAATATTGAAACTCGCAGGCCTGATGCCTGCGAGTTTCATTTCACAAACAGAACAGAACAAAACAGAATCATGCGTACCAGATTAATTATCAGCATCATTTTATCCTGCATTGCACTTTCCCTACAGGCACAAAAAGGAACCCTACGCGGTGTAGTATACGAAGAAGCCTCCGGCGAATTTCTTCCCGGCGTAAGCATCTATGTGGAAGGAACCACTACGGGAACCATTACCGATTTAGACGGTAAATTCAACCTCTCTCTGAATCCGGGAACCTATACCCTGAAAATATCCTTCATATCGTACGATCCGATTATCCTTGAAAACCTTTCGCTGCAAGCCGGCCAGGTACTCCTGCTCGATGATCTGGCACTAAAAGAAGCCACCGTGCAGCTCAACGAGGTTACCGTTACAGCCCAGGCAGTTCGTAATACCGAAACCGCCCTGATGGCTATTAAACGAAAGTCGCCCAACGTACTGGACGGTATTTCGGCAGTGGGGCTTCGAAAAATAGGCGACTCTGATGCTGCCTCGGCCATGAAACGGGTTACCGGTGTGTCAGTAGCCAATGGCAAATACGTGTACGTGCGCGGACTGGGCGACCGTTATACCAAAACTACCCTGAACGGCGTGGATATCCCCGGGCTCGATCCCGATCGAAATACCCTCCAGATGGATATCTTCCCTACGAATATTATTGATAACCTTATTGTGAATAAATCGTTCAGTGCCGATTTACCTGCCGACTTCACCGGAGGACTGATCGATATAGGCACCAAAGATTTTCCGGAGGAAAAGATTACGAGCATCACGGTTGGGGCAGGCTATAATCCGGGCAGTCATTTCAACAGTGACTTTCTGTCCTACGAAGGCGGAAAAACCGACTGGCTGGGTTTTGACGACGGGACCCGACGCAACCCCATTGACCCCAATGATGCCAGCATGAACCCCAACACCACAGTGGCCATCCTGGCACGGGGCATCCACAACCACCCCGAAGGGCCCAATTACCGCAACGCCCTGGAAAGCTTTAACCCGGTGATGGCGGCCAAAAAAGAAACCAGTTTCATGGACTACAACCTGGGAATAGCCATGGGCAATCAACAGGTTAAAAAGAAAGTGACACTGGGCTACAACCTTGCTCTATCCTATAAGAGCGAAACCGATTTCTACCAGGATGCGATCGATTCAAAATACGCCTTGGCCAATGGCGACCCATCCCTGATGGAACTGGAACGCCGCGACTACCAAAAAGGCAATATCGGCATTAGCTCGGTTTTTGTAAGTGGCCTGGGCGGTTTTGCTATTAAAACTACCCACTCCAGGTATCGCATCAAACTGATGCACCTGCAAAACGGCGAATCGACAGCCGGTATTTTTGAACGGGCAAAAAACAACCAGGGATCCGGATTTAGCGGTATCCAACACAACCTGGAGTACAGCCAACGGGCATTAACCAACCTTTTGCTCGATGGAAAACACAACTACCCGGCTAATGACTGGAGCATTGAATGGAAACTTTCGCCCACCCTGTCGAAAATGAACGAACCGGATATCCGCATCACCCAATACGAGATTACCGATGACGGCAGCTATAGTGTTGGCAAGGGGCAAACCGAATTCCCACAGCGCGCCTGGCGCGACCTGAAGGAGGTCAATGCCACCGGATTGTTTCATATCACCAAAGGTTTTGCACTCTTCGACCGCAAATCGAAGCTACAATTCGGCGGATTGTACACCTACAAAGAACGCGATTATGCCATTGCCAAATACAGTTTTCCTATAAAAGGAAATTTTACCCTGGAGGGCAATCCTAATGAAATATTTTACCCCGAAAACCTGTGGCCGATGGCAGATAACCCCGGCGATGGTACCACGGTAACCGCAGACCATCTGCCAACCAATTACAACCAGTACAATTCGCGGGCCGCCAATACAGCCGGATACCTTAAAACAGAAATCAGCCCGCTCAATAACCTTAAAGCCATGCTGGGCGTTCGGGTAGAAAACTTCCGCCAATACTACACCGGCCTTGGTTCCAATCCGGATGGCAGCGACCGCCTGCTCAACGATTCCCTGGTAATGGACGACCTGAATTTCTTTCCGGAAGTCAACCTGGTGTATACCCTGACCAAACAAATAAATATCCGGGTATCCTACTCGCAAACCATTGCACGGCCTTCTTTTAAGGAGTTATCCTATGCCCAGATTTACGATCCTATCAGCAGCACCTATTTTAACGGAGGTTTCTATCCCGACCGGAAAGATGGAGTGGTTTTCTGGGACGGACAGCTAAAAAGTACCTTGATTCAGAATTACGACCTTCGCTGGGAAATGTATTTCGAAGACGGGCAAATGGTATCGCTGGGCGCATTCTACAAAACCTTCGATAACCCAATTGAAATTGTGCAATATGCCAGTGCTCCGGGCCAACTCCAACCCCGAAATGTTGGAAACGGCACCGTGCTGGGTACCGAAATGGAATTCCGGCTTAACCTGGGAACCCTGGCAGACCCCTTGCATACCCTAAGCCTAAGCTCGAATGTAACGCTGATCACCTCGGAAATCGATCGAAGCAAAACCGAGTATGATGACAAAGTAGAAAATGCGCGACAGGGTGAATCCATTTCCACCACACGGCGTATGGCCGGCATGTCGCCTTATTTGGTCAATGGCGGATTGTCCTATCAGGGCGAAAAAGACTTTTTTAAAGGACTGGAAGCGGGTCTCTACTACAACATACAGGGGCTGACCCTGGAATACGTTGGGGTAACCGACCGACCGGATATCTACACGCTCCCTTTCCAAAGCCTGAATTTCAACTCCAGCCTGACTTTTGGCAAGAGCCAACAATACAAGCTGGGTTTTAAAATACTAAATCTCCTGAACGACAGTAAAGAAATGGTGTACAAATCGTACCGTGCCGAAGATCAATACTTTAAAAAACGCAATCCGGGCAGGAGCTTTACATTAAACTTTAGCTATTCACTGAAATAACCGAGGCTTCAAAACAACCTGATTGCGTGCACTGCGCACGCTATCAGGACTTTGACCATTACTGATAAAAATATGAAATATCTAATCTATTGCCTAGTAGGGATCGGAATACTGGCGGCATGCCATCGGTCCGGTTCCGATCGTGCAGATGCAGGCAGGCTGTATACAACGGAGCAGTTGTACCAGATCAAAACCTGGCGAA
>QKEH01000098.1 GCA_003252385.1 Bacteroidota bacterium
TTGAAGGTGTCTGATTTCCGTCTTACCGGCAACCAAAATCTGGTATTGGGACGAATCTCGGAGAAAGATCGCGCCCGGGTAATTGCGATTCTGGCTCGTTATGGAATCCTGCCTCAAAGCCGGATTTCCGGCTTAAGAAAAAATTCAATTGCCTGTGTGGCACTGAATACCTGTTCGCTGGCCTTTGCCGAGTCGGAACGCTATCTCCCCCGGTTGATCGATAAAATTGAAATGCTGCTGGACAAAAATAAGCTGAGTGACGAGGATATTGTAATCCGCATGACAGGGTGCCCCAATGGCTGTGGACGCCCATACCTGGGCGAGATCGGTTTTGTAGGAAGAGCTCCGGGGCTGTACAACATGTACCTTGGGGCTGGATTCGCCGGAAACCGCCTGAACAAGTTGTATAAGGAAAATGTAAATGAGGATCTCATTTTGAATGAATTGAAGGGGTTGTTGTCACATTTTGCCCGGGAGCGGATGGATAAGGAACGTTTTGGCGATTTTGTGATTCGTGCCGGTTATGTGAAGGAAACCCGCAGTGGTTTGGATTTTCATTCCGTTTGATCCGATGATTAGAAAGCCGTGTAACGGAAAAACTTAGAACCATTACACGGTTTTCAATAATCAATTATCTTAGCGGCGAATTTAAACCTACGTGTTGTGAATAAAATGAAAGACTATTTCGTGCTGGCTCTTAAAGGAGTTGGTATGGGTGCAGCTAACGTTATACCCGGAGTGTCAGGGGGAACTGTTGCCCTGATCACAGGAATTTTTGAAAAATTGATCGATTCCCTCAAATCCTTCGATCTTACGGCATTTCAATTGTTGCTCCGTTTTCGGTTCAAGGAATTTGCGCAGCATGTTAACCTGAGTTTCCTCGTATCAGTTTTTATGGGAGTGGCCATCAGTATTCTCAGTCTGGCACGTGTGCTGGAATTTTTATTCGTCAACTATCCCATATACATTTGGGCCTATTTCTTCGGGCTCATTCTGGCTTCAGTTTATTTTGTAGGTAAAACGGTCGAAAAGTGGAGCGTTTCAGCGGTAGTTTCCATTATTATTGGTACCGCAGTGGCGTTTTCTATTTGTTTTCTGTCTCCGGCTACCGAGAACGATAATTTCCTGTACCTGATTGCCTGTGGGGTGATTGCCATTTGCAGTATGATCCTTCCTGGCTTGTCGGGCTCTTTTGTCTTAATACTTCTGGGAAATTACCATCTGGTGGTTATAGAGGCGGTCAATGAAATGCGTTTGGATATTCTGTTTCCTATTCTTATTGGTGCAGGGGTGGGACTGGTCGCCTTCTCACACTTACTGAGCTGGATTTTTAAAAAGTTTCGCGATCAAACCATTGCTACCCTCACGGGTTTCATTTTAGGTTCAATGGTAATTCTTTGGCCTTGGAAAACTTCTTTTGACAGCCAGGGGATGGAAATACCTGTGAACCAGTTCGGGGCTTTTATCGGACAGGATGGTGCTATTCTGAAAGAGGTCAAAGTGTATAACTATAGTCAAATATTGCCCGATGGCTTCGATAGCGTGGTCCTACAAGCCCTGGCATGGATGGTGGTAGGCATTATATCCATCTGGCTCATGGAGAAATTTGCCGGACAAGCTGAAAAAGCAAAGTAACATGAGAAAATTTGGACTGATAGGCTATCCGTTGGGGCACTCCTTCTCAAAAGGTTATTTTACCCGTAAATTTGAAGAGCAGGGTTTGCCTGAATGTCAATATGAAAACTTTCCTCTGGAAGCCATCAGTCAGCTACCCGGGTTGATAGCATCGGAACCGGATTTAGTAGGGTTGAATGTGACCATTCCCTACAAGCAGGATGTATTTGTCTATTTGGAGGAAGTGGATGCCTTAGCGCAGGAAATTGGAGCGGTAAACACCATTCGTATTGAGCGAGATGGAGATCGTGCCCGGTTGACAGGTTTTAATACCGATGCCTACGGTTTCGAACAGCCCTTACTGGAGGTGCTGAAGCCCATTCATCAGTCGGCCTTAATTTTAGGTACCGGAGGAGCATCCAAAGCGGTGGCTTACATTCTGAGGAAACATGGCATTCGTATACGCTATGTATCCAGAACCCCTAAGGATACGGAAACAATCAGTTACGAAGCACTCACTTCAGAGCTTATTAACGATTCAAAAATTATTATCAACTGTTCGCCGGTGGGTATGCATCCCCGCGACAAGGAATGCCCAAGTTTGCCCTACTGCTCGCTAACGTCCGATCATATTCTGTACGACTTGGTATACAACCCGCTGCTTACCCGCTTTCTTGAGAAGGGCAAAACAAAAAAGGCAACCCTGATTAATGGGTTGCCAATGCTGCACCTTCAGGCCGAAAAGGCCTGGGAAATATGGAATGCCTAGTATACCTTATAGGCCATTTCGTTCAATTTAGAACTTACTTTAATATTGTTTTTTGAAATATTTGCAGGGCTGAACTCAAATTTTAGCTTATCACCAATTACTATAAAGTTGATGCCGGCACCTTTCTCAATAGAACCATTTTTTTCGGTGATCACCAAGGTGCTTTTTCCATCTGTTTTGGAAAGTACAGCGGGTAAATTCTTTGCTTCCGGAAAAGGTAAAAACAAGGTATGACAAGCCATAACTTCATCCACCGAATTAAACACCCGGATGGAAATTGCCTGGCTTCCCACTGATTTTCCTGCTGTATACGATTCCAATTCTTTGATGATTTCGGTGTTATTCCCCAGCACACCAATAATAAACGGGCCGCTTTTGTAGTTTGCAGGCCATTCAATCAATCGCGAAAAATTATAAATAAACAGTGCCTCTGCCCGGGCAACTCCTGTTTGTGCTGAAACATTCCAGCCAATTGCCAATAAAATCCATACAATTCCAACTCTCATTCTTGTCTTCATGTTTTTTTTTGCTACTATTTGAACTATTAAGTTACGCATTGTTACGTTAATACCCCATAAAAGTATACACAAATTGCATCAAAAAAAGTACGGATATTTTATTTCATCGAGGAAAAGACCCAGAGCGGGAGCTGACTCGCCGGCAGCTGATCGGTCTTTGGATTCGAGTAGTTCAGGGAGGCGTTGCAACGGCATGCTTCCTCGTCCAATATCCACCAGGGTACCTACAATGGCCCGCACCATGTTTCGCAAAAAACGGTCGGCGGAAACCTGAAATACCAGCATGTGGTTTTCAGTATACCATTGGCAATCAGTAATGGTGCATATGTTGGTTTTAACATCGGTATGTGCTTTACTGAAGGTGGTAAAATCGTGTGTGCCTATTAGCATACGAGCAGCTTGTTGCATGGCATTCACATCCAAGGTATAGTACAACGCCCAGCTGTAGTCGCGTTGGAATACTTCCTTGCATTGCGAAATGTAGTACCGATAGGAACGGCTGGTTGCATCAAAACGGGCATGCGCCGTATCGGCCACCTGCGAAATTTTATGTATGGCAATATCGCCGGGAAGAAAACGGTTAAGTTTTCGGGTGAGTTCCAGGGTTTGTTCATTTAGGTCCAATGGATAATCAAAATGAGCCACAAAATACCGGGCATGCACACCGGTATCGGTGCGGCCGGCACCCACGGTTTCAATGGGGTGGCGCAATAGCAGACTCAGCTTTTCGTTGAGTTCACCCTGCACGGTTCGTGCATTGGGTTGTATTTGCCATCCATGGTAGTTTTTTCCATGGTACTGTAATTCTATAAAATAACGCATAGCCCGAAAATGGTTCTGAATAGAGTAAGTTTAAAAACTTGCCATTTAAGCACAACCCTTCATAGTTTTCTCCAAAGATGAAAGCCTGCATGCAGTCAATGCGAATGTCTTCACCTCTGGATGCATTAGAGCTGAGCGAGGGCAAATTAAAGTTTTATCGGGTTGTAATGCAAGCACTATTTTTGGCTGAGGATCCAAAATATCTTTTTTTGAAGATCTAAGTTGTATGGCTATCGATGTTCCCGATACTTGCAATGAGGATGGGCGCAGCAGGCTAAAAAGTTACACGCGGTGGAAAGAAACACGATTCACTGTATCTGACTGATATACTGATCAATATATCCGAATCGCCGAATTCATTAACATTTTTTAACACCCAACGGAGGGGTAGATACTAAAAAATTAGGATTTTTTTGCAATTCCAAGATGGCCCGTACAAACCCAAATGAGTAATTTCGAACTTAAATAACAGAGGATAAAAATACATTCTAAATTATGAACCAAGTAAATGTGAATATCCAGGAACTAAATGAGAAAATTAAGCAGGAAAGTGCTTTTATTGATGTGATCAACCTGGAGATGCGGAAAGTGATTGTTGGACAGAAGCATCCATCTGATAGATAGCTTGTTGATTGGATTGTTGTCTGATGGACATATTTTGCTTGAGGGTGTGCCGGGTTTAGCTAAAACACTGGCCATTAATACTCTTGCCAGTATCATCGATGCCAAATTCAGCCGTATACAGTTCACCCCCGATCTGTTGCCTGCCGACCTGATTGGTACCATGATTTATTCTCAGAAAAAGGAAGAGTTTGTGGTAAAGCAGGGGCCAATTTTCGCTAATTTTATACTGGCTGATGAAATTAACCGTTCGCCGGCTAAGGTACAAAGCGCCTTACTGGAAGCCATGCAGGAAAAACACATCACCATCGGAAGCGCCACCTATCAGTTGCCCGCTCCATTCCTGGTAATGGCAACCCAGAACCCTATTGAGCAGGAAGGTACCTATCCGCTGCCCGAAGCACAGATGGATCGGTTTATGTTGAAAGTGGTTCTCGACTATCCGAAAAAGGATGAAGAAATGAAGATTATTCGTGAAAACCTGCAGGCTACCTTTCCTACGGCCAATAAAGTGATGAGCCCCGATAATATTATGCGGGCGCGTAACGTGGTGAAGGAAGTTTATATGGACGAAAAAATAGAGAACTACATTCTCGATATTGTTTTTGCCACCCGATATCCCGAACAATACAAACTGGAACGTTTCCGGAACCTGATTAACTACGGGGGGTCGCCTCGCGCCAGCATTAATCTGGCCAAGGCTGCTAAAGCCTATGCATTTATTAAGCAGCGGGGCTATGTCATTCCCGAAGATGTCCGGGCGGTATGTCACGACGTGCTACGGCACCGTATTGGGCTAAGTTATGAAGCTGAAGCCGAGAATATTACCTCGGAAGAAATCATTACCGAAATTCTGAATACCGTAGAGGTACCCTAAAAATAAAACCATGAGAATCCTGAAAAGCTTAGGGATGATAAGTTTTCTGTTTGCCTTGGCCATTCAGGTACAAGGACAGAATTTTATCGGAATGCACAAAAACGACATTATGCAAGTGATGAAGGATTCTCGGAAGAATTTTAAATTGAATACCGGTGTGGTAAATCCGCATTACAAGTACCTGAAGTATGAAGATAAAATCAACGAAATGACCCTCCTGTTTTTTCTCTCGGAGGAGGATATATGTACCATGTCTCGTCAGATGTGCGATTATTCCAACATCAACGATATGGAAAACTACCTGAATAGTACGTACATCCCCGATGGAAAAAATAAATGGTTCTACACGGTTGATGGCATACAGTACTCGGTGCAACTTGTTGAGGAAGATTGGTTTTTTACCGTTACCACCCAGTTGAAACAAGAGTAGTTTTATGGACACAACGGATTTATTAAGGCGGGTAAGGCGAATCGAAATTAAAACCCGGGGCTTATCACAACAAATTTTTTCGGGAGAGTACCACAGTGCATTCAAAGGCAAAGGGATGTTATTCAGCGAGGTTCGCGAGTATCAATATGGCGATGATATTCGCGATATTGACTGGAAAGTTACCGCCCGGTTCAATCACCCGTATGTTAAGGTTTTTGAGGAAGAACGGGAACTCACGGTCATGCTGATGGTCGATGTGAGTGGTTCCAGGAATTTTGGATCTACCGATCAGTTAAAAAAGAACCTGATTACCGAACTGGCAGCCGTCCTTTCCTTTTCGGCCATCGCGAATAACGATAAAATCGGAGCCATCCTTTTTTCCGACCGTATCGAAAAATTCATTCCGCCCAGCAAAGGCCGCCAACATACTCTGCGCATCATTCGCGAACTGATCGATTTTGAACCTCAGAGCAATGGAACCAATATCAGTCAGGCACTGCAATATCTGGTTAATGCCATTAAAAAACGCAGTACCGCCTTCCTGATATCCGATTTTATGGATACCCACTACGAGGATGCCCTTAAGATAAGTAACCGAAAACACGATCTGATAGCCCTCAGGGTGTTTGATGAACGCGAGGTAACCCTGCCCGATGTGGGGCTGTTGCAAATGCGCGATGCAGAAAGTGGTAAATTGGTTTGGGTCGATTCGTCGAGTGCGAAGGTTCGCAGCCAATACCGTCAGTGGTGGGAGCAACATAGCGCTGTCATCCAGGAAATGCTCACCCGTCACGGTATCGACTTTACCGAGCTGGCAACAGGCGAAGATTATGTTAAACCTCTAATGCAGCTATTTAAGAAAAGAGCCTGATGTTATACTTAGTTAAAAAATACAGCAGCCTGGGTTTAGGGTTGCTTTGGTGCGGAAGTCTTGCATGGGCTTCCCAACCGCAGGTGCAAACCCGTATCGATACCAATCAGATTGTATTGGGCGAACAAATTGGCCTGAGCTATTCGCTTATACAGGAACCCGGCACCCAGATCCGTTTTCCGGAATTATCGGGTCAGTTAACCGAGGGGGTCGAAATTATTGGTTCTCCCGGCATCGATTCAGTAAAAAATGGTAAAGGTACCTGGGAGAAAACCCTGATGCTGACCATTACTTCATTTGATACCGGCATGTACTACCTGCCGCCTCAGCCCATTCTGTTGCAGCAGCAGAACCGTATCGATACGCTGTATTCCAAAGCAGGATACATTGAAGTGTTTGGAGTGGCTGTGGATACCACCTACACCCTTCGCGATATTAAGGCGCCGGAGAGTATTCGTATCAATCCATGGCGTGTGGTGCTGCTGATACTTGGTGCTTTGGCTCTGGCCGCAGCCGGTTTTTTCCTCTATCGCTACTACAGGCGTCGGGATCAGGAACGACCCTTGTTCAAACCCTTGAAACCCGAGGAACCTGCCTACATTACTGCTTTGAGAGAGTTGGATAAACTTAAGGCTCAGAAGCTGTGGCAACAAAAAATGGAGAAGGAGTACTACAGTCAAATCACCCGTATTGTGCGCTGGTATATCGAGAAACGTTTCGGAGTGGAGGCATTGGAAAGAACCAGTGAACAGATACTGGACGCCTATGAGTTAAAGGTGTTGGATAAAACCTTGTTTGCTAATCTGAAACAGTTGCTGAATCTGGCGGATATGGTCAAGTTTGCCAGGGGAGAAGCATCTCCCGAGGAGAATATGCAGCATCTGGAGAATGCCTGCAATTTTGTAAAACTCACCCGTGAGGCTCCTGTTGATGAATCAGAAACAGAATTAAACAAAGAGTAAGGAAAGAGAGTCATGATTGCTATAGAATTTGCCTATCCCAAGTTGTTGTTCCTGCTGCTGCTTATGCCGTTGTTGTTGGTGTACTACTATTTCCGGCAACGGGCTGCTGCATCGGTTCAGGTGAGCACCATCCAGGCCGTGGAACGTATGCCGGTGAACTACAAACAGGTGCTGCGCCATGTTCTGTTTGGTTTTAAAATGCTGGCACTGGCGTTGTTAATTATTGTTCTGGCTCGTCCGCAGTCGTCCAATAGCTGGGAGAATGTGAGTACTCAGGGAATCGATATTGTGTTGGCTATGGATGTTTCCGGCAGTATGCTGGCTCAGGACCTGAAACCCGATCGGCTGGAAGCCTCAAAAAATGTTGCTATTGAATTCATCTCAGGGCGGCCCTACGACCGGCTGGGGCTGGTGGTTTTCAGCGGCGAAAGTTTCACCCAATGCCCGCTAACTACCGATCATGCCGTATTAATCAATCTGTTTAAGGAGGTAAAAAGTGGTATTGTGGAAGACGGAACCGCCATTGGGGTAGGGTTGGCAAATGCCGTTAAACGACTTAAAGACAGCGAAGCCATTAGTAAGGTGGTGATTTTGCTAACCGATGGGGTGAACAACCAGGGGGCTATTGATCCAATAACCGCTGCCGAACTGGCTAAAACCTTTGGCGTTCGGGTTTATACCATTGGGGTAGGTACCCAGGGCGAAGCACCTTATCCGGTACAGGATATGTTTGGAAGAATCCGTCTGGCTCAAATGCCCGTGGAAATTGATGAGCATACCCTCCAACAGATTGCCGACATTACCGATGGCATGTACTTCAGGGCTACCGATAACAATTCGCTGCGTCAGGTTTACAACGAAATTGATAAGCTGGAGAAATCCAAAATTAACGTAAAGGAATTCAGCCGTAAGGAAGAAGAATATCTGCCTTATGCGCTGGTTGCCTTCGGTATTCTGCTGTTGGAGTTTATTCTTCGGAAAACCCTGTTACGTTCCATTTCATAATAATAAACAACAATTATGTTCCGATTCGCTAATAGCTATTTACTATATCTTTTACTGGTACTGCCCGTACTCATTGCGGTGTATGTTACCATGGTAATTTGGCAGAAACGTGCCATGCGCAGGTTTACTCATCCTTCATTTTTCAGTTTGCTGATGCCCGATTATTCTCCCTGGTTACGCAACCTGCGCTTCATTTTATTCCTTGCCGCTCTGGCGTCGTTAATTATTGCACTGGCAAGGCCTCAGTTTGGTTCCAAGTTGGAAACCGTAAAAAGAGAAGGTATCGAAATGATTGTGGCCCTGGATGTTTCCAACAGTATGATGGCGGAAGACATTAAACCCAACCGCCTCGAACGGGCCAAACAGGCCATTGCCACCCTGGTGAGTAAGATGCAGGACGATAAAATCGGGATGATTGTTTTTGCAGGCGATGCTTACACGCAGTTGCCTATAACCAGCGATTATGTTTCGGCCAAATTGTTTCTGGCCAATACCACTACGGGCATTGTTTCCAAACAGGGAACAGCTATTGCTTCGGCTATTGAACTGGCTACCAGGTCTTTCACCCCCGATGAAGAGGCCAGTAAAGTGCTGGTCATTATTTCCGACGGAGAAAATCATGAGGGCAATGCCCTGGAAGCAGCGCAACAAGCTGCCGGGAAAGGGATTAGAGTATATACCATTGGAATGGGCTCGCCTACCGGGGCTCCCGTACCGTTGGCAGCAGGGGGAGGAGCCAGGGTGGGTTTCCTCAAAGACCGCAACGGCGAGGTGGTTATTTCCAGGATGAACCCCACCATGTTGAGTGAAATTGCCGCGGCGGGCAATGGCGAATTCTATAGTGCATCCAACAGCAATGTGGGTTTAAACCGCTTGTATAACGAACTGAACAAACTCGATAAAGC
>QKEH01000126.1 GCA_003252385.1 Bacteroidota bacterium
GGGAATCATTTCCATACAAAAGCCCATTTCGGGCGGCCAGAAGCCCGGGAACCAGTTGCGTCCCAAAATGCTTCGCGCCATATCCAGATAGCGGCCAATTTGGGTTTCCCAGTCTTTCGACGAAATAAGGGGAAAAACCGGATGTGTGTATCCGGAGCCTAAAAATTCGATGTTCGCAGTTCGAAATTCATGGAGTAACCATTCAATATTCATGGTGTATTCGAAGGTTTCCTGAACCCCCGGGTCGGCCAGTTGCATGAGCAGCGTGCCCGAAAAATCGACCATCAGGCGGGCATCCCAGTTTTGTTTAACATACCTGGGAATCCGCTCGTAGGCCTCCATAATTTGTTTGGCTTCCCAGCGCTGATGGTTCATGAGGTCTATCAGATTGCCATCGGGTTGGTGCAGGTTTAGGCCAATAGCATAGTAAGCGTGCGCCATAACATATAAATTTTATAGTGATTGGTTGATTTCATTTAAAAGCTGTTGTGCGGGTTGGGTGCGCTCGTAGAGCTTGGGAACCCAATTCTCGCCCCAGAAAAGGAAACAACTGGTTTCAGCTTCGAGAATTTGTTTTCGGGCTTCGGCAAGGAGCCTTTGCAGGCTCTTATCGGTCTGTACTCTCTTGTTTTCAGTAAGTTGCCAGTACTGCCTGCTTACCCGGGCCAACTCGTCGACTCCGGCTTTTTGTGTGGGCGTACCGTTCCATTGCGAAAAGTCGACTCCGCTGGTATGGCCTACATTCCAGGCTCCGGTCTCTATTTTGGCAGAGTCTGCTGGAGGGTGCTGCCTGAGGTATTCCGAAAGTAGTACCGGCTGAATGTCCGAACCCGAGCGCACCTGTTCCATAAATGGCGTGTAAAAATGACCCCAGAAACCCGAACTCTCGTCCATGCGGCGGAACCAGCCTCCGTTCTCACCATCGGACCAGGTACAAATCAGGCGGGGCTGTTCCGGATGGGGGCTCTCTTTGACCTTGTGAAACACTTCGTTTTTAAACCATCCGGCATCCATGCCGGCCTCTTGGGCATTCGAAATATCCCGGTTGCGTGGAATTACAGGTAGCTGAACTTTATCGTATTGACCCCAGTAAGCGGTGAGCATATCGGATCTGCCGTCCCGGTCTGCCTTTTTCGGTTTTACATGCATGGAGTCGACCAGCAGGTATTCGTAACCGGCCTTAACAATGGCAGGAATCATTTCTTCAGTAAAAGCCATTTCGGGTGGCCAGAAGCCAATGGGTTTTCGGCCAAATACCTCGGTGATCCGGTCGCGTCCGTAAACCAGTTGTTCTTCCCAGTCGGTCTGAGGAATTAGCGGAAATACCGGGTGATAATGCCCCATGCCCAACAGTTCAATATTATCCGCCTCGCGATATCCGCGAAGCATACCCTCAATATCGAGATGGGGGGCATAGGCTGCTTTCACTTTTGGATCGGTTAGCTGATCAAGAAGTACCCCGCTTATACCCACGTGAATTCTGGCAACGTCCTTGTATTGATGGGCATACCGCACAATGCGGTCGTAAGCGTGGATAATTCCAATGCCTTCGAATTCGGCATGCTGCAAGATGTCCAGCAAATTACCCGGGGGTTGGTGCAGATGGAGTCCTAAAGCATGATAGATAGGTTTTTTCATGGATGGATGTTGATGAGTGGCGGTTTGGCTCTTCCAAAATTCACCTCGTAAAGTGGCTCTTAAGGATCTTTATTTTAGGGTATTCACTATGGCTTCTGACCTGGAATGGTGTTGTAGTATGTAGTCTGTGTGTCGGGCAGACCAGGGGGTTGTTTTGGATGCATCACAAGTCGTAGTTGATGATGTCCATAGTCCGGCGACATAATTCGCGGCCATAATCGGTCCAGCGACCCTGACCCCAGTAGCGGTAGCAGGAGGTTTGGCTGCACAGCAGATGGAACAGGGCATTGCGAAACCTGGGGTCGGAAGCGGGGATTCCTTTGGCTAAAACTTTTTCGGAAAACAGGGCACTGGCTTCTTCCATTGGAGCCAGAACGTGGTCGTAGCCTTTTACCCACGAAAGGTTGTTGGTCCATGATCCGCCTTCCATATGGAAGCGATGATCGGCGGCCTCCAGATTTTTGATGGTGGCTTGTAGTTTTTCTTTCCCTGAACCGGGTTTGAATTGTTCCCATATCCGGTGTTGGTGGATGGGTTGAATGGCCGTAAAGGCATCGCGTGCAATTCCAATAGATTCGAGGTATTCGAGATACTCACTTACGTTGGCCGGAACAGTTTCGGCATAGGAGGCCTCGCGCATGGTTTGTTTGAAGTGATCGGGAAATTCGTTCATCATCACACCCCCGTTTTCGCCATCGGCAATTTGAGCCACCAGCGCGGGTACTTTTTTTCCGGCAAGTTCCTGTTGCGGTACGCCTTTGGCTTCATGGTAAGGTTGCATGTGCGCTACCAGTTTGGTGTCGCTGCCCTGGGTTTTAATAATGGCTATAATTTCGGCGGTTTTGCCTTCGGAATTGCGGGCTACCAGTTTATGAGGAACAAAAGGCTGGCTGATACCGCTGCCATCCGACACTTTTTCTACCGTATGCTCCTGAACCATAACCCAGTTAAAACCGCTATCGGTAAGGGTTTTGATAAACTCATAGGCCACATCGGGGTGGTTGGGCAGAGCCATTTCCGGAGGCGAAAAACCCCTCACTTTGGCCAGGGCGTCGAAGCCAAACAGGGCGCCAAAGTATTGTTGCCAGGCGGTTACATGCAATCTGAAATCCTGCACCGGGGTTGAAGGGGCAACCGGGTGCCCCCAAGCGGTGGCAACCCATTCAATACAACGGGCATAGTCCGGATTCAGGGTGATCATTTTTAATTGATCCATCACATCATAAAGCCCCATGTCGAGCAATCCGTAGAGCAAACATCCCGAATAATCGAGCATAATCCGCGGGTTCTTTCCTTCGTGTACCAGCTCTGGAATGAACTCGCCCATACGCTTGTAGCACCAGTGGAACACATCGGCGTCCTGATTGCCGTGTATGTGTTTGTTGTCCATCATGTATTTCAGGTGGCTGATGATCGGCGAAGTGGCAATGGATTCGCCCCCCTCCGGGATAAGCGGCTGGTGCATGTGCAGTGCATTGGCAAAGCAACTGCGTATACGGCCAAAATCTATTCGTCCGGAGGCCAGATAAAAAGGCCCCTTTTGTTGCATGGCCTGCCGAACTTCGGCTTCGGCTCCACATATATTGGGTAAGGTATCGATGTATTCAGGAATGGTGTGCATAGTATATTGGTTTAGTTGGTTAAAAAGGACTGTGATGTAGGATGAATTATAACACGGATTGATAGACTTCTATGGTTTGGCTGGCAATGGTATCCCAGTTAAAGGTAGTGATTACCGATTCACGTCCGTTTCGCCCCATCCAACGGGCGTGCTCGTGATCCTTCAGAAGGGTGCCAATACCCCAGGCTACCGATTCGGGATGGTCGTAAATTTTATAACCGTTAACCCCGTGCCATACAAATTCCGAAGGGCCGCCATTTACGGTGGCAACCACGGGTTTACCGGCACTCCAGGCTTCAAGCACCACGATGCCAAAAGGCTCGTTCCGGCTGGGAACAACCACTGCGTCGCAGGCTTTAAAAAGGTCTTTCAGGAAGGGGCCGTTCTGGTAGCCAAGGAAGCGCACAGCATGGGCAATGCCCATTTCCCAGGCCAGGTGTTCGCAATAGTTTTTTTGGTCGCCATCGCCGGCAAATACAAACTTGGCTTGCGGGTAGTAGTGGAGTATCATGGGGATGGAACGTACCAGAATATCGGGGCCTTTTTGGGTCGACATACGGCCAACAAAAAGGATCATGGGATCCATAACTCCCACGTGAATTTTACCCCGGATGTCGGCCGGATTGATCCATCCGTCGAAGTGACCGGGATGAACTCCGTTGTACACCACCGCTATTTTCCACTCGGGAACATTATAGATCCATTCAATCTCGTGCCGCAGGGTGTTGGATACGGCGATCACTTTATCGGCACAAAAGGAGCCGTGCTTTTCATGGTTCCGGATTCTTTCGGAGCTGCTGTTGTAAAAATGATTGCCGCAGCGGCCGTATTCGGTGGAGTGGAGGGTGAGTAGCATTTTATGGTGTCGACCTTCTTTTATCCATACGCAGGCATTGGAAGTGAGCCAGTCGTGGGCATGCACAATGTCGAAATGTCCGTAGGTATCTTCGGCAGCAAAGAAGCGATGTACCATGGCCCGGCACATGTTGTTCACTTCATCCACAAAACTGGGGTTCAAATCGAAGGTGCAGTAGTGGTACCGTACATTTTCAATCAGTTGGTTATCACTTCGTCCATCGGGCGACCGGGTGAATACATGCACCTCATTTCCCTGACGCTCAAGAGCGGCTGCAAGTTCGGAAACATGAACGCTAACTCCACCAACACTTATGGAATGAAGCGATTCCCATGTAAACATAGCTATACGCATAGAAGTATGGATTATAATGGTTTGACTTAGGTAGTTTAATTAACACATGGATTTGTGGTTTTAGCCTGTAAATTTTATCGGGTATCCATAAGAAGAACCGATGAAGTCTGAAATGGTCTTATTTTACCTCAAAATGATTTGGAGAAAACCAGTTTCTCACTGGGAGTTGTGGGTTCATTATATCAAGAGAGGCTGAGAGGAGGTGCTTAAAATGGGAGCATTCATGCACGCACTACGTATTTCCAATAAAATTAGATTAACTTGAGAAGGTTGCCGGAAGGTTGATAATTGTATTATGTCATTGGGTAGCGGTGATATATCTCGCCAGTCAAGAAGAGAGACCTTGTGAATTCATACCATCTGGTTTGTTAATCCTCATGGAAACGGCTCTGCCTCAAAATAAAAAGCAGCCCAAGAGAGAGAACGGGCTGCTTTTTCCTGAAAACCTAGTTTAATTGCGTATTAAACGGGCGCGGCTACTTGTTTAAAACAAGCCGCCTCCTTTAACGGCTTCTTTATCGCTCTCTACCGAACGATCGAGCTTTTTCACTTCGTTGCCTATATTAAAGTTGTAGGAAATCCGAACGTTGAAAATATAGGAATAGTTGATGGACGAGAGTTCGTTTTCGATATAATCGGGACTTTGGGTTAATCCATTGCGGGTATGGAAGCTATGGCGCCACGGATTGATG
>QKEH01000007.1 GCA_003252385.1 Bacteroidota bacterium
ATAAAATTTTATACTGGCACGGTTGCAACTCTACACGCGTTGGTAAAGCTTTGGTTTTAGCTTGGTTTCCGTGAGGCTTTGGCAATGTGTGCCATGTGGGCTGCTGGTTCCATTTCGGTTTATGGCAGACCTGGTTTCAAATTTCGAACCCTGAAATAATCTCACCCGGTTTATCGGGCCAGGTGAAGCAAAATTCTGGGGTTAGGTTGGAGCAGCGCCAAACACGCTTTTGTACTGTCATCTTTTTTTACATTTGTCCCCTGCTCATTTAAAAAAGAAACCGTATTAACCGTTCAACCCAAACCAACACATATTTAGGTGCTCTCAAAAAGGGTGTGTTTCACTCGTAACCCTAAGTCTATTCCTTTATACTGCTCATGCTCAGGATGAAAGCAGAGCCCATACTCAACTTGTCGATACTCTTCCTGTTCGTACAAAACCTGCTGCGGAATACATGGACACATACCCACAGGGATTGGGATCCACATCCATTTTATCGGCCGATGACTGCGGCTGATTTTACCAGCATTTTGCAGGGAGTGGTACCCGGTGTAAATGTAATTGCTCCCGGAGGCCAACCAGGCGAATTTAGTCACGTGCTTATCAGGAGGCAGAAGAACACATCCTCCCTGAGCAGTCCACTGTATGTGGTAGACGGTATACCTTTGAATTATTACCCGTCGCTGCTCGTTGAATATGTACCATGCCTGGTCACCCACGAACCCGGATTCGGAGATTCCTGCGGCGCGTGAATACTGGAATGGAAGTTTTCGGTCACGGAACGATTACTTTCTGGAAGATGGTACCTATCTCAGAGTCCGTTCCTTAACGTTTGGCTATACCTTCCCGTTAAGTAAGACGAAAGCTGATGTCCGAAACATTCGGATTTATGCCAGTGCTTCCAATCCATTTACCTTCACCCAATATACAGGATTTGATCCCGAAGTGGGCGGGAATGGACTTACAAACCGTGGCGTGGATAAAGGCAATTACCCCATAGTGATGGGGGTTCAGTTAAACCTGTAGCGCAGAATGCTGATTATATGGATGTATCCTAATAGAAGATTAGAGGCAAAAGTACTCAGTACCCTGTAATCAGTACTCTTTACGTATTACCATGTTCCGAGCATCCGACTATTTTCTCATTCTCCTTTGATATTCTCTCCAGTTTCCCCTATTTTGCAGCCGTTATGGAAACGGTTCGTATTGATAAGTGGTTGTGGGCTGTTCGCCTGTATAAATCCCGGTCGCTGGCGGCTGAAGCCTGCCGGAAAGGGCAGATATGGGTCAACGGCCAGGAGTGTAAGGCTTCCCGCGAAATCCGCATTGGCGATAAGGTTACTGTGCGAAAAATGCCTGTATTTTACAATTACGAGGTGAAACAGTTGGCTCATAACCGTATGGGGGCTAAATTGGTAACCGAATATTTCGAAGATCAGACCAGTATGGAAGAGTTGGACAAGCTGAAAATAAAAGAAACCATTTTTGTGAAACGCGACCGGGGTGCCGGGCGGCCCACTAAGAAAGAGCGCCGGCAGATTGACGATTTGATGACCGATGAATAGGATAAGAAAAGAGCAGGCAACCTGTTTATAATTAGAAATAAAGGAGCAGACACATGATAATTGCCCGGGAAAAGCGGAAACAAAATATTGTTGAATACCTTTTGTACATGTTTCAGGTCGAAGATACCATTCGTGCCTGCAAATTCAATATGGATTTGTTGGAGGAAAAGGTGTTCACGCAGTATAAGGTTTCGGGGAGTAAGCAGCAGGAAATACGCGACTGGTATGCCGACATGATGGTGATGATGCACGAGGAGAATACCCGCTATGTAGGTCATATTTCCCTGCTTACCGGATTAATTAAAGAACTGAATGATCTGCACAAGCGTTTGCTGCTAAACGACCCGGGTTCTGCTTATGCCGATCAGTACCGCCTGGCAAAACCCAATATAATCAGTTTCGAACAAAAGCTGGGGCGCCAGTCGGTTAATGAGGTGGACACCTGCCTGAATGCCTTATATGCGCTGTTATTGTTAAAACTGCAACGGAAAGAGGTGTCGGCAGACACTTTGGAGGCGATGCAAACATTTAGCAAACTGTTGGCTATGCTGGCCGAAGCTTTCAAAAGAGTGGAAGAGGGTACCTCCGAAGCCTAAAAAGCACCACAACCCTGCATGAAAGTGAGGTTGGATTACAAGCATCTCCGTTTCGATAAATCAAAGAATTTGCAACTATGACACACCCCCATTGGGCAATTTACAGTTCCACCTATTCGGAGAATACGGAATGGCTTGCCGATTTGCTCTGTGGCAGATTTCCGGAATACCTGCCCGGATTACATGGGAAGAAAGGGGCATTGTTCTCGGCTGAAACGCTCAGGCGCTTTATTCTCGAGGAAGCCCTGCACGACGATTACCGCCTGACCCAAAACCAGCACCGGAGCATACGCACCTTTTCCAGTGGCGAACAAAAGAAAGCCTTGCTGAAGTACCTGTTAGCCAATCAACCCGGTTTTTTGGTGGTCGATAATGTTTTCGACATGCTGGATGCGGCCTCGCGGGAGGAGTTGTTGAAACATTTGGTATCACTTTCGGAAAAAATGCCGATGGTTCAGATCTTTCGGCGACGGGATAACCTGCTGCCCTTTATCGACAAGGTTTTGGAGATCGAGGGAGGGCAGGTGGTGTATCAGGGAAGTGCAGCCGCCTTTCTGCAACGTTATGCTCAACGGCAAACCACTATCCTTCCCGGAACCATCCCTGTATCGAGCATCGATTTTGGAATACCAATCAATCCCTTGGTGCGCTTCAATTCGGTGTCGGTTAGCTACGGTCCGCGCGCCATACTCGATGCGATTCATTGGGAAATTCGTTCGGGCGATTTCTGGCACCTGATAGGGCCCAACGGATCCGGTAAAACCACCCTGCTCACCATGATCACCGGCGATAATCCGCAAGCCTATGGACAGGATCTAATCCTGTTTGGTCGTAAGAAAGGCAGTGGCGAAAGTATCTGGGAAATTAAAAAGAAGATAGGCTACGTTACTCCGGCCATGACCGTTCTTTTTAAAGGCTGGCACAGTGTGGAACGAATGGTAATTTCCGGTCTGTACGACTCGGTGGGGCTGTATCGGCAGCCTACCACCAACGAGCTGGATCTGGCTCTCCGATGGCTCGAACTTATGGGGCTGGCATCGATGCGGAAACAACGTTTTGCCGATCTTTCCGAAGGCCGGCAATGCATGGTGCTCATAGCCCGTGCCATGGTCAAACATCCACCATTACTCATTCTCGACGAACCCATTCATGGACTCGACGACCAGGATGCCTCCCTGGTGGTGGCGTTGATCCATAAAATTGCAACCGAAAGTCAGACTACCCTTATTTATGTTTCCCATCAACAGGAAGCCGGTCTGTACCCAAACCGGGTGTTCGAACTTATTCCCGGCGAAAACGGGTCGAAGGGGCGCGAACTACATCCAAACAATACACAGTCGTAGTAGAGCCGACACGCTTCAACCCAATACCTGGAAGCCCGATCTCCGATGGCCAAACAACTAGTTTATCCTGGCCGGAACAAAAGCCCCGTACTGAAAAATCATAAATTCGGTATCCAGCAGCAGCGAGCTTCCCAGGATAACCTGAACTGCAGCGCGCTCGGGTATGCGGTAGAGAACGGTGTTTTCGTACGAGGAACTTTCCCTCGATATCTGAACTTCTTTTAAGATTTCGGTATGGTTCAGGTTCTGAATGTTAAGCACGATGGGCTTACCCGTTGCGCTTTCGGCATCGGAAAAACCGGTTTCTCCCGAAAAGTGGCAGATAATAGCCCTTTCGGGAGTGCTCCCCGAGGTGGGGATGTACTGGTAGCGGTGGGTTAGCGTATCGGTGGTATACCGGCCGATAAACAAGGCCAGGTAGTTATCTTCAAGCTCGTTAAGCTCGCGAACCGCGGTTTCCAGCGCAGTGCTTTCCGGATGGGTGTCGTACTGACCGGAGATGAGTTTGAAGCGCCGTTTCCGGATTTTATAAATGAATGCAGCGGCTTCCCTGGCCTTATCCTCCAAGCTGGCTTTATCGTCAGCATTTTTTTTGGAAAAGTCGACAGGAGTCTCAGGGCGTGATTTGGTTGATTTTTTGGGTTCCTTAAAATTGCTTTTTACGCTAAGGTCGGTAAAGTGTATCGCTTCGGGAGCATGGCCGTCGATACCTACACTGCCAAAGAAGGGCGAATAGCTGGCCGGATCTACCAGAAGCTTTTTCTCAAAAAGACTGTTCAGACAACTGCTGGCGGCTCCGCCTCCGCTATACGCCAGCGAGAAGTAGTAATCGGGGTCGGGGATGAGCTCGTTGGTGGTAGACAACTGCAGCAGTTCCCATTGGGTTTCGGAAAGATCCGGAACACCGTTGATACCGAGTAAATCGTTCGCGTAGCGTTGATAAGGACCGGGGGTATATTGGTGGCGTACGGCCTTAAATTCCAGATGAATACGTGTGCGGGGCAGCGAAAATACCGAACAGTTTTCGGGAAAACTGGCCAGGTCGTGCAGGTTGGTTACTGTGATCCTCTGGGGAGTCATGCAGGCCGATATGCCCAGTATTAAAAGAGGGAGAAGTGTTTTTTTCATGGAATGTGAAATCATTTTTCGAGCAGGCTAAAAGCTTTACCCATATAATCTATCAGATGGGAAGGAGTGAGTCCGTATTGTCCGTTTTCGGCAGCCGATAAATCGCCCGCCAAACCGTGTATATAAACGCCCAGTATGGCTGCCTCGGAAGGTGCATACTGTTGAGCCAACAGTCCCAGAATAAGTCCGGTTAGTACATCGCCTGAACCTCCACGTGCCATGCCGGGGTTACCGGTGGAATTGAAAAAGGCATTCCCTTCGGGGGTGGTGATACAGGTGTTGGCACCCTTGAGAACGATGATGCACTTGTGTTTTTCGGAAAATTCCAATTGGTGCTGCAATCGACTGTAACTGTTGGAAAACGAACCAAAAAGACGTTCATATTCTTTAGGATGTGGCGTAAGAATACACCATTTTGGAAGCAGCTCGGGCCAGTGGGCCATGGCCGATAACAGGTTAAGGGCATCGGCGTCCAGAACCAACGGACATTCCGCTTGCTGTAACAGCGCAACCAGCCCTTTGGCCGAATTCTGTTTCTGATTCAGTCCCGGACCAATGGCTATTGCGGAATAGGGAAGTAAATCGGGTGCTTCGGTAAAGACCACATCCGATTCATCGATACTGAGCAGCGATTCCGGAACGCTGATTTGCACAATGTCAGTTCCCAGCCGGGGGACGTGAGTGGTGAGCAGTCCAACTCCCGATCGGATGGCGGCACGTGCAGCTAATACCGCAGCTCCCATCATGCCGTGGCTTCCGGCAATCAACAGGCCGTGCCCGAAATGGCCTTTGTGGGCAAATTTCTCGCGCGGACGGAGTTGTTCTTTTATGTCGTCTTCCTGGGTGTAGTAAAAGAGGGTATCCACCCGATTCATAAAATCGGGGTGAAGGCCAATGGGCAGTATGTGCCAGTCGCCTACATAGCAGTCGTTCTCCGGAAACAGGAATGCCAGTTTGGGAACCTGAAAACTCAGCGTATAGTTGGCTTGAATCACGGCGCTGCCCGTTGTGTTCTTTTCACTCATCAGGCCGCTGGGAATATCAATGGCTACCACCTGGGGAGCGGTATGGTTGACCCATGCCACCAGTTGTGCTGCCAATCCTTCCAAAGGGCGCGAAAGGCCGGAGCCAAACAAGGCATCTACCAATAAATCGCTATTCGAAATGGACGGAAAATCCTTTTCGCTTGTTATAGGGGTTACGCACAGCTTGCTTTCTTCCAGCACGCGCTTCCGGTTGATTTCGGCATCGGGCGAAAGCCGCGCATCCCCATTCAGTTCGAATACTTTTAGCTGACGGTATCCTTCCGCCCAAAGCAGTCGTGCCAAGGCCCATCCGTCGCCGCCATTGTTGCCCGGACCGGTCAGAACGACAATGTTCTGGGAGCTGTCGAACCGGCTCATGATCCAGTTCGACAGCTGGCGCGCCGCACGCTCCATAAGGTCGATGGAGGCAATGGGTTCATGGGCTATGGTGTAGGCATCCGCTTCGCGAACTTTATCGGACGATAACAATTTCATGCGTTGGCTGGTATTTTACAGTTTTCACAGGTACACATACAGAGTATAAGGGGGACTACCCCAAGCTCATACACAAAAATAGTGGCTCTTTGGGATAAACCGTGACCGAGCGCGTAAAAAAACTATATTTGCTGATAAATTACATCGCTATGAGTTCAGTTTCAGCCGCAGAAAAGCAAATTTTAGGACATCCCCGGGGCTTGTTTGTATTGTTCTTTACGGAAATGTGGGAGCGGTTTAGTTTCTATGGCATGAAGGCGCTGCTCATTTTCTACCTGACCAAGTATCATTTTTTTACCGATAGTGCTGCTTCAGGAATCATTGGCAGCTATGCTGCCCTGGTTTATGCACTGCCTGTGCTGGGTGGCTATCTGGCCGACAAATACCTTGGCTTTAAAAAGGCGGTTACTTTTGGCGCCCTGTTACTGATTATCGGTCACCTGGGCATGGCCTTCGAAGGGCACCAGGCTTATATCGAAAACGGTGTAACGATTCGCGATGGCTTTGCCCTGAAAATGTTTTACATGTCCATTTCGTTCATCATTATGGGCGTTGGATTTTTAAAACCCAACATATCGTCCATAGTGGGCGATTTGTATCCCAGTAACGATGCCCGACGCGACAGCGGTTTCACCATTTTCTACATTGGTATTAATGTGGGATCCACCCTGTCCATTCTGCTTTGTGGCTGGCTGGGCGAAACCTTTGGCTGGCGTTACGGTTTTGGTGCTGCCGGAGTGGGTATGATAGCCGGACTGCTTACCTTTTTATCCGGACAGAAGTACCTGGTTGGAATTGGAGACGCACCCCATCCGGACAAATTACGATCGAAAGTACTGGGCTTGCTTTCGCGCGAATACCTAATTTACCTGTCCGCTCTTGGAGCGCTGCTGGTGGTATGGTTTCTGATGCAATACCACGATGTGGTGGGAGTATTGCTACTGGCTTCCATCGGTGCCACTCTGCTTTTCCTGTCGTGGTATATGGCCGCGCGAGCCGATAAGGTAATTCGCGGGCGCTTGTTTGTGCTGATCGTGCTCAATATTTCGGCCGTGGTGTACTTTGGTTATATGGAGCAACAGTTTATATCGCTCAACCTGTTTACCGACCGTATTGTAAACCGGGAGGTATTTGGGCATATCATTAAGGCCTCGGCTTTTGTTAGTTTGAACCCAATTTTTATCATCCTCTGCGGCCCATTCGTGGCCTGGATGTGGATTGGCCTGAATAAACGCAACCTCGAGCCCAACAGTACGGCCAAGTTTGGATGGGGCATTGTTCAGGCTTCGCTGGGCTATGGATTATTGGCTCTGGGTATTTATTTAGTAGGCGGTAGCGGCAAGGTGAGCCTGATTTGGTTGGTGCTTTCGTACCTGATTGTTACTACCGGAGAGCTATTTCTTTCTCCGGTTGGGCTTTCAACGGTAACCAAGTTATCACCCAGGCACATGGTGGGATTTATGATGGGGGTTTGGTTTCTTTTTACGGCGGCCGGAGAATACATGGCAGCCCTGCTTTCCAAATTAGCCGATATCGATACCGTTGGTGGTGAAATGGCTGATATCACTCAGGCTTACGATGCCTATTCCTCATTGTATTCCCACATGATGTATTATGGTTTGGGTTTTGGCGCCCTGCTACTCCTGCTTTCGCCCTTTTTACGCAAACTGATGTACGGGGTAAAGTAGTTTCCCCACGTTGAAGAAGACAGGCTTGACTGATTAGAGGGAATAAGTGTATTTACACTACCGTACCGCGTTCGAATGACTCTAAACGCCCTGTTCCGGATCAACGTTAAGGCTGAAAGCGGAGAGGTACTCCACTAGTCTTCTTTAAATACCAGGGCTTCGTATATGAAAATATCGGCATCGCGCCAGCCATTGCGACCCAGGCCGGCTTTACCTTCCGCACAGCGCGAGAGCAGTTCTTCCGTGCACCAGCCGGTACGCCGGCCCACCTGGGGCAGAAATGTACCACTGTGCAGGCCTTTACGGATCAGGATTCCGTGCTGTTTGGGATCAATTTCCGATATATCGTCAATTTTATGCAGCGGACTAAGTACCGAGATTTCAATTTTCAGGTCGTTCAATTCCTCGGTGCGGATGGGGGCAAAGCGGGAGTCGTGGCAGGCTGCCGATACGGCCATATCGCGAATGGTGCTTTGCAGGGCCGATTGTGTCTCGATACGCCCGATACAGCCGCGTAACTCCTCATGAACGTACACGCTTACAAAGGCGCCCAGTTTTCTTTGGAGGTTGGGCAGGTTATACTGTTCCTCCACATTGCGGGATTCCCCATTTAGTGACCCGATGATGCTTTGCCGGGCCATGTCCAGCAGCAGGTGTTGTTCCTGTTCGGAAAGAGAAAAAGGAACCGTGGCAGCTTCGTCTTCCTGGGTAATTACCACCGACTGGTAGCCCACTACACGGTGTTTGTCGCCGTAAACCGGTATATCGCCCGAATTTTGGTACAGAATGGGATGGTAGTGCAGGTTTGCCCGGCCTTGCGTAAGGTGCAGCAGGGTGAGTACCGAGGTCCATCCGCACATACTGGTAGACAGGTTGGGGTAGTCTTTTTGTTCGTTATCTCTCAGTTGATGTAAGAACCGCCGCGCATCATTTGTGCAGAGTGCTTCAATGGTCAGGGCGTCCAACTTTACGGCATCGTTATAGTTGGGGTAATGAGAGAGATCGGTGCTGATTACCACCAGGGTTTCGCGATCGAAGAAGAAGGATTGCAGGCTTTCAGCCAGCTGCTCTGCCAGGGTATCGTCAACCGACCCGAGTACTATCGGCACAATGGTAAAGCCTTCCTTCAATACCGTTTGCAGGAAGGGGAGTTGGACTTCCAGAGTGTGTTCCAGTTCGTGTGCCTGGCGGTTGTATTGAAATAATTCGCTTTTTTGCAGCAGCTGGTGCGCCACAGTTTGGTCGACCGGGGTTCTGCCCATCGGGGTTTTATAATGCCCTTCGTAGTATACCGAAGCACCCCGGAAGAGTACGTGGTGGCTCGATCCGATCAGCAGAACTCTTCGTATCTCCGTCCGTTGCCGGAGGAAACGATAGGCTGAAGCAGCTACCACTCCGGAGAAAAGGTAACCGGCATGCGGACATATTATTGCCTTGATTGTTTGGTTCTCCGGAACACGAAATGCGGTCAATTTTTCGGCTTTCGAAAAAAGATCGGCAAGCTCCTGCTCCAGTTCCTTTCGGGTTTTGGCGTAGAACCTTCCGGAAACAACCGGTTCCCTGTCGTGCAATGTTTGTTGATACTTCATAACTACCCTCCCGCTTAAAGAAAGTGCTCCTGCTCTGAGCAGTTACCTGGTGCACAAAAACCGTGGTGGTACTGCCTAAATATAGTCACCCAGACAGGTACCCACGTTGCGAGCCGATTGTATCCAGGGGTGATCCAGGGGTACGGTTTTTCGTTTCCCGACAATCTCCTCCAGTGGCACTGCTTGAACACCATCACCCCGGGCAGCTACCATTACTCCAAATTGTTCTTTATGCAGATACTCTGCACAGGCAGTACCCAGCCGGGTGGCCAGCATACGGTCGGCCGCAGAGGGTATACCTCCTCGTTGTAGATGTCCTAAAATGGTTACCCTCGACTCAACCAGGGTGAGCTGTTCCAATTCGCTGGCCAGTTGCATGGTATCGCCAATAACACGGATTTCGTATTCTCTTAGTTCATTCTTTATTTTTAGCTTTTCCTCTAGGTTTTGCTCTTCATCGGCTTTTCGTTTCCTGGCTTTCAGAATTTCAATCTTCTGGGAGGCCTCCTTCGAGATAGCGCCTTCGGCAACGGCTACAATGCTAAAATGTTTGCCGGCTCTTTCGCGCTGTAGGATCGATTCGGCTACCACTTCGATATCGTAGGGTATTTCGGGGATCAGAATTACATCGGCACCTCCGGCAACACCGGCACCCAGTGCCAGCCAACCGGTATTATGGCCCATAATTTCAACAATAATAATTCGGTGATGACTGTGGGCGGTACTGTGCAGCCGGTCGATCGCTTCAACAGCAATACCCAGGGCGGTATCGAAACCAAAAGTTACATCGGAACCAAATACATCGTTATCGATGGTTTTGGGAAGAGTGATCACGTTCAGGCCATGCTGCATGAGGTGAAAGGCATTCTTTTGGGTGCCTCCGCCACCAATACACACCAAGGCGTCGAGGTGGTGTTTGTGGTAATTTTCCACAATCACGTCGGTCATATCCATTTTTTTACCGCCCACCTGCATTTTGTGGGGCTTATCGCGGCTTGTACCTAGTATGGTTCCTCCCAGAGTAAGAATGCCCGAAAGGGTTGATCCGGTCATACGCACGGAGCGATTCTCCATCAGACCTCTAAATCCATCACGAAATCCGGTAACCTGCATGCCATAGATGCCCAGAGCCGTTTTTCCAATTCCCCGGATAGCGGCGTTCAGCCCCGGGCTGTCACCTCCTGCTGTGAGTATTCCAACGTGTTTTTGCATAGCCTTCTATTTAATTAGTCTCCATTCGTTGTTTTGCTTCTGCAACTTCCGGGCTCTTAACTAGAACGTTACCGGTGAATTTGCAGGCAGGTAAATTTTATTCTTCTTCTTTGGGTAGTCGGAATGGTCATTCATCTGTAAATTTAATTCATTTATTCGGGTTAAACCGTTAATTTCTTTGGGTTGCAAACGAATTTTATTGAACGAACGATCCAGCACTTCGGGTATTCGCAGTTTCACCCATTTCAAACCCTTCATATTACAGTCGAAGCGGGGTAAAGCAGGGTACGTGGTGTGTATTCCGTGTTCATATCATGCAGACTCGAATTTAGAGCGGTTAAAAGCCAGGCGTCGCAAGTCCTTTGTACCTGACGCCGCCTGGTTGAATAGTTTGGAATGCGGGCTATGAGACCCGGTACACGAATTGAGTTGGCCAGGTGTATGGGGCATTCTTGGTAATACCCTCTTTTACATCCCAAAAAGGAAGAACTACGTTCAGTGGTTATTTATGGGTATTTTCCAGATAGTAAACCAGATCGTCTTTCCAGGTTTTGCTCACAATATCAATATCGCCATCGCCATCCACATCGGCCGCAACGGCATCGGTATTCTCAATTTTGAAAAGTACTTCGTGCGGCGCCCATTTTTCACCGGCTTCCACATTCTCGTAGATGAAACTGCGTTTGTAGAGTACTTCGGTGGCGGGGCCGCCTCCGGTAAAAATATCCAGGTCACCATCATTGTCGAAATCGGCCACACACAGCGAATGCATGTCCTGATCGCCTTCGGAAACCACCGGGTGGATGTACCAGTTGATCCCTTTTCCGTCCTTGTTCTCGTGCCAAACCAAACGGCTTTTGGGGTTATTGGCTTCGCATTGCACCACGTCCATGTCGCCATCTTTGTCCATGTCGATAACATAAACCCGTGCCGAACGGGCAAATTTTCCCACACTTTGCACAAAACCCAGGGTGCGGTGTACACCCCAGCTGGTACCGGTGCCATCTAGGTTGTCGTACCACACATCGCTACGGACAATATCCATGTCGCCATCGCCATCGATATCGCCAATACCCTGTGCGGCTATACCACCGGGGACACCATCGTCCACCTTAACTTTTTTCCATTTCTTATCGGGTTTACTGCCCATAAAGTACACGTACAAACCTTCCTGAGGGCTTAGGGCGATAAGCTCCGGAATGCCATCGCCGTTGAGGTCGCCAGCCTGATTGTCGTATGCATATACGGATCCGTTTTCGTAGCGTGTCCACATGCCTTTGGAGCCCGGGTTTTTGTACCAGCTTCCTCCGGAAACCTGGTCGGGGAGCTTATCCCCATCAACATCCATCGTTACGCCACCGCGGTCGGTAAAGGCATTCGACCCTAACTCGTGCATGGGCCAGCGGTCGGCTGATTGGTATTCGAACCACCAAATGCTGCTGCCACTGGCGCCCACCACAAAGTCCAGGTCGCCATCGCGGTCGAGGTCGGCCAGCGACGATTGCCCCAGTAACATCTCGCCGGTGCGTCCTATTTCGTGGTATTTAAATTCGGGGAACTGAGCCTGTACGCTAAGTACACTTCCCATCAAAAGCATTCCTGCCCATCGTTTCGTAGTATTCATAGTTAGCCTGTTTTTTCAATGTTTCTCCTTACGCTGTTGGCTCTATGAAGTTACTAAAACTTTGCATTTTATTGTGTTTTCAAATCCCTTAGAACCATCCGGCAGCCAAAGCACGCCAGGGCCAGGGAATGGCCAGAAGAACTATCAGCAGGGCTAACCCAAAATAAACCAGGGTGGTGCGATGCTTCTGTCTGGCAGCGGTGACCAGCTTCACACGGGTATGGCCTATGGTAATGAAAACAATGGCTGCCAGCATCATACTGGTGTGCTCCAGTAAGAAGAAGCGCAGCAGGGGTTGCGTAAAACTGATTCCGGAGAAGACTACTTTGGGACTGACCAGAAACAGTACAAAACCCAACACAAACTGCAGGTGGCTGATGATTAAAGTGGAAAGTGTGGTGGTTTTATGCAGTGCCAGATACTTTTGGTTTCGGAAATACCCAAAGCCTGCCCGGATCAGGGTAATGATAAGTGCCAGCAGGAAGAACCACCGGAGAATGGAATGACTGTGTTTTAGAATAAGGTAGAACATGGAAATTGTTTTACCTGTTAAACTTTTCAAAGTGGTTTTTGTTTAAACCTGCAGAAGTAAATTATAACAACCCACCCCGGTTTAACGAAAAATTCAGATCGTATGGAAAGTATGGTTTCATCCCCCTGGCCCTGGTATGTTGCGGGGCCGCTTATCGGGCTCATGGTGCCCGCCCTGTTGTTGTTCGACAACAGGCAGTTTGGGATATCGTCTACATTGCGCGATTTTTGCGCCGTGGTACGGCCAGGTAAACTGGAATATTTTAACTATTCGGTTAAGGAACAACTTTGGCGGAACTGGCTGGTGTTGGGTGTGCTTATAGGCGGATGGCTGGCTTCTCAACTTTGGGAGCCGGTACAGGTAGGAATTTCGCAACAAACCATTCAGGATTTAAGTGCCTTGGGAATTACCAATTTCTCGGGGTATGTACCGTCCGAATTGTTCAACTGGAAGGAGCTGTTTGGACTACACGGGCTGGTGTTTGTCTTTACCGGCGGTTTTATGATTGGTTTTGGCACCCGATGGGCCGATGGCTGTACGGCAGGCCATGCCATTACGGGCTTATCGCTGCTAAGTCCGGCATCGCTTCTGGCCGTTGTGGGCTTTTTCATCGGTGGTTTGTTTACTACTCATTTTCTTTTACCCATCCTTTTAACTTAGCGCTATGCGATACGTTTTTCATCTGGTTTTAGGTATTTTATTCGGTGTGGTACTTTTAAAATCCGAAGTGCTTTCCTGGTTTCGAATCCAGGAAATGTTCCGCTTTCAGTCCTTTCATATGTATGGGATTATTGGTTCTGCCGTAGCAACCGGAGCCCTGTCGGTTCTGATCATCAAAAAATTTGGAATCACCACCCTGTCGGGGCAGCCGGTTGATGTAACCACGAAACCAGTTCGCTGGAAGGCCAACCTGTTTGGCGGAATTCTATTTGGTATGGGTTGGGCGCTTACCGGTGCCTGCCCGGCACCCATTTATGCTTTAATTGGCAGTGGGGCGTATGTGTTTGTATTGGTGCTGATAAGTGCCTATGTGGGCACCTATGTATACGCTTTGGTTAAAAAGAAATTGCCTCACGGATAAAACCGGAGGCAATGCACTATATAGTATTCGTTAGGGGGCTGAGGTTATTCAATCAGCTCAAAATTCCATTTGGACAGATCCACGGTAGCTTCCAGTGTACTTTCCAGTGCGTCATCGAGAGCGGGAAACATATCAATGCCGGTTTCGGACTCAATCTCGTCGATGGTTCGAACAAAGGAACTTAACGAGCCGGACGACATGCCGTTTTTAAAGATAAAACCAATGGCTTTCTGATTTTTCGGATCGTACACAATCTTGTAAAAGCGCTCGGGAATACTTACATTATTATCGCCCAGGGTGGTAAACGGGGCATCGTTCAATATGGGTCCGCAGACCACCTGAAGCCCGTCGGTATCTATGGTCCAAAGGCGGATGAGCTGTTCTGTTTTAAGCCAGATATGGTTGTAATAGGCCAGTTTCATGGCGGTTATGTTGCTCATATAAAAAGTTTCGGGGATGGCATCGGCCTGTTGTTTCACATCCAGATAATTGACATACTGAGCCATAATATAGCCTCCGTCCTTATAATCCTTTGGAGTGGCCGCCCGGGTCAGGATTTCCGGATCGGGCAGGTATTTTCCTTTTACCTTATCGTTTTCGTTTACCTGGGCTTTGGTTACCATATAGGTTACCCACGAAGGTTGCACATAGCTGGAATTGTAGCTCAGGGTAAAGGCCTTGTGACGGATAATTTGCTCACGTTTCAGCTCCGAAGGCAGAATCAGTCCCGATGTTTGGGCGGTGGTGACGATGCAGGGGATCAAGGCTGCCAGGGTCAGAAAAAATCGTATCATACTTACCAATTTTACCGGTTATTCCCTTAAAGATAGCAAAAACACCGGTGAATGCAAGGCAGTGATGGGTTGGTTTTGGGGACGAATCCACTTCGAGGGTATAACACGGAGATGCGCAGACGAATCCGTCTTACCCAATTAACCGTGTGTTAATAGAATATTTCGCATTCAAACCTCAACGATCACTTTACAATGAATTCTGGAATTTAACGTTGCAGAGCCAAACTGCGTTCCTTCAGGATAAAGGGTTGTCCAAATACGACTTCTCCAAGATGAAATGCCTGCTGTTGAATTTTGAAACGTTGTTTGTTAACGGCTTTGGAAAGAGCTTTTCGATCCGCCTTTTCCAGCTCAAAATGTTGGAGCACGAATTCTTCCATAACCGCCAGGTCGTGTTCTTTTCCCAACAGGTCGGTCAGTTCGTCCAGTTGGTTGCGCAGGGTGTCGTATTCGAACGAAGCCAACATGGGGGAGAGTTTGAACTGAAGCAGCAGGTATTTGGCCTGTTTGCGCCAATCGTGTATCAAATCGATATCGTCGGAGTGCAAGGCGGCGTGATACGTATTGTAGGCCTTGGTATACGCTGAATATACAGCATCGATAAATCGCTCGTAACCAATGAGTTTAGTTTGAACCGATAAAAGCCTTTTTTCAATCAGTGAAAGTTGGAGCCCGGCATGTGCTACCAGGTTGGATGCTTCCGCCTGGTTTCGATCGTACAGCGCAATTACCGCGTTGCGTAAGCCTTCTTCAATACGTTGCTGGGTAGCTGGTGAAAGTATTTCCTTCTTCTTCAGCATCAACTGTGCAAAAGTTTTTTCATTAACCACCGATTCGCGCAATTCAGTAAGCGATTGACCCGTGATCTTCAGGAAATTGTCCATTTCCCGGAAACTATGATCCTTACAGGCAGATTTCAGCAAACGAAGCAGGGAGCGGATGCGTTTGATACTTTTTCGCAGCTCGTGTACTTTACTGCCGTTGCTTTGCGAAGCATCCTTCAGGCTTTCCTGTATGCTGCGTATTTCCCTCACAATCTGGCAATGTATGCTTCTTCCCGGATTTCGCATCGTGTCCATAATCCAAAAGTACAATCGGTTAACGATTGCAAGATACAGCCTCTTTTTCCCAAGCATTTTATGAATATGTTATTTTTAGGTTAGGTATGTTAAATTTGTCGGGGTTGCCATCTCCTGGAATCCGAAATCTTTTTAAATATAGGAGAAAAACTATATTTGATACGTGTTGTTTCTACATTAAACTATTTTTATGCGAGGAGGTTCCATTCAATTCATTGTATCCATTGTACTTTTTTTGTTGGTGGTTGATGCATACGCGTTCCGGGGGATCCGGATTTTAACCCAGGAATTACCTTACCTGTGGCGGTTTCTGGTTCATGGATTGTACTGGATGGTGCCCTTGCTCATTTTGACCCTGATGGTTTGGATCAGCCTGAACTTTTCCCGTGCCTTCGCCAGCGGGCAATTCCGGGTGTGGTCTTTTATGGTGGGCATTTTCATTCTTTTTTATGTGCCTAAACTGGTATTTATTGTTTTTCAAATGGGAAACGACTTGGTGCGTTTGGCCGGTTACCTTATTTCTCGTGGGCAACCCAACCATGAATCCTTGGCCGCCACAGCACAAACCATGACACGCGCTGAATTCTTAACCAAAATCGGGATTCTGGTGGCCGCCATTCCTTTTGTGTCTGTTCTTCATGGAATTACACGTGGGCGTTTCAACTATAAGGTAAAGAATGTGGTGCTAAGCTTTACCAACCTGCCCCCGGCGTTTGATGGTTTTAGAATTATCCAGCTATCCGATTGGCACATTGGAAGTTTCCTGGGGCAGGAAAAGCAGGTGGAGCGAGCCGTGAAACTCATTAACGCGCAAAATGCCGATCTGCTGCTTTTTACCGGCGATATGGTGAACAATACCGCCCTGGAATTGGAGCCATTCGTTAACCTGCTTAAGCAGTTAAAAGCACCCTACGGCAAGTTCTCCATACTGGGAAACCACGACTATGGTGATTATGTGCCTTGGAAATCGTTGGAAGAAAAGCAGGCGAACCTGGAAAAATTATGCCGGTTAGAGCAGGAAAGTGGTTTCACCGTGTTGCGAAATCAGAATGTACTTCTGGAGCGGGATCAGCAAACCATTGCCCTGGCCGGAGTCGAAAACTGGGGATTGCCTCCGTTTCCGCAATACGGACGCCTGGCAGATGCACTGCGCGGAGTGGAACAGGTTCCGTTTAAGATCCTGTTATCTCACGACCCCTCGCATTGGGATGCCGAGATACGTCCTGCCAGCAATGTGGATCTGACTCTGTCAGGGCATACCCATGGCATGCAATTCGGAATAAACATTCCGGGTTTGCGATGGAGTCCGGTCAAGTGGAAGTATCCCCGGTGGAATGGCTTGTATGTGGAAGGGCTCCATCATTTGTATGTGAATGTGGGCATTGGGTACCTGGCCTTTCCTGGAAGAGTGGGTTTTCATCCGGAAATTACCGTTTTTGAATTATGTTGCTCGTAATGGTTGAGGCACGACGAACCAAACAGTTCAGCGACTTAAAGACCCTGCATTGCAGAATGGGTCGTTGATAAAGAGCTGAGTCCTTCTACGAACCTATTGGCGGGTACTTCGTACATTAGCACAAAAACCAACTTTCATGCGTAGGGCTCTCATTTTGGTATGGCTGTTTTCTGTTGGGGTATTTTCAACCCCACTTTCCGCACAGGATAAGGCCTACAACGATATGACCCAGATTGATTCCAGGAAAGTCTATAAGTCGGGCAATTACCGTATCGATAAGGTTAAAGTTCCGCTAAAGCAGCGAGTGATTCAAAAACAAGTGGCTCTTAAGGCCCGGCATGACCAAAAGCAACAGGCCCGTGCGCGTAAGCAGCTGCAACACGATCAGGATAAACAGGCACGCAGGCAGCACCGGCTGTTGCAGAGGGATCAGCAACAAACCCTGGTCGATCAGGAACAACAGTTAAACAAACAAAAGCGTAAAAATCGCTTGGCCAGCAAACGTGTTGATAGTGAGAATGAAAAGTTGTTGGCACTTGAAGTTAAGGATCAGCAAAAGGAACGCGCCCAACATGCCCGTTACCAAAGAAAAATGCAACATCTGCTTCAGCAGAAACAACGTGCCGGCCAAAAACAGGCACAGCAGCGCCAAAAAGAGTATCAACGTGTAAGTCGAGAGATAGCCTCCCACAATCAGCAGCAGAAGGAACTACTGGAAGAACTGATTCGGCTTAGAGCAGAGGAGGTGCAGGCGGTGCGCGATGATAATGCCCGAGTACTTGATCTACAGGCGGAACAGCGAGCGCAAGCGCAGCGGGAGTATGATAAGGAACAGCAGGAAACAGCCCGGCAGCACGAAGCCATCCGAAGGGAGTATCAAAAGCAACAAGAGGATCAACAGACGCAATACGAGAAGGATCGGAGAGAGGCTTCCCGGGAGTATGAGCAGCTGGCCAGACATAAGGAGCAGCAGCAAAAGGAATTAGAGGATGAGCGTAAGGAGTTGCTTTCAGAAAATGAAACTCTTTTAAGACAACAACAGCAAGAACGGGAGCAAGCCCAAAAAGCGGGTCGTAAGCAATCCGATCAGCTGAATTATTACAACGAAATGATGGCTGAGGAGCGGAAGATGATACAGCAAATGCTTCAAGACCCGGAGTCCAAATACAGCCATAAATTAGCCCGGCTATATGACCGGGAGGATGCCCGCAGGGAACGGGCGATGGCTAAAACACAAAAAGACCGGGATAAGGTACATCGGGAACTTATGTCCGATAACGAACGTTCCCTGGAGCTGATGGCAAAGCAACAGGAAAAGGATCGGGAGGAGCGGGAAACGGTCCTGCAACAATCGCAGAACTACAACGAGCAGGTGCGAAAAAATCAACAAAACCAGAGGGAACAAGCCTTGCGGGAGCAGGAGTCGGTCTCAGATCAGCTGGCCTTCTACAACGAAATGGAGCGGGAGGAGCGCCGGGCACAGATGGAACAGCTGCGTGAAGCGGATTCGGAGTACAACCGGCGGATAGACAAAATACACCAGCATGAGGATGCACAGAAAGCCCGGGAGCACGAACGCAAGGAGCGTCGTAAAGACCGGGAGAATGCCCGGTTGAATGCTCAAAACGAAGCCACCCTTGAAGATCAGCAGAAGGAACGTACACAGGCGGAGGAAGAAAGAAATCAGGCTGTAGCTGAAACCCGCGATTTCAATGAGCAACTGATAAACCACCAGGAA